>CAXUBE010000007.1:18512-32283 GCA_964249215.1 uncultured Rhodopseudomonas sp.
GTCCAGCCGCTCGACAAATTGCCGCAGGAGATGGCGCGGTTCGATATCAACCTCGCGCCGCTCGAAACCGGCAACCCGTTTTGCGAGGCCAAGAGCGAGTTGAAGTTCTTCGAGGCGGCGCTGGTCGACGTGCCGACGATCGCGTCGCCGACCGGACCGTTTCGCCGCGCGATGGTGGAGGGCGGGACCGGATGTCTCGCGGCGACCGCGCAGGATTGGTACGCGCAGCTCGACCTGCTGGTGAAGGACGCCGAATTGCGCCGTCGGCTCGCTCGGAATGCTTACTACGCGGCGCTCGCGACGTTCGGTCCGATGCAGCGCCGGTTGCGGGTCGGGCGCTTCGTCGAGCAGTTACGCGGCGGCGACGCCGCGGCGCGCGGCTTCGCGCTGGAATCGTGGTTGGCGCGGCGGGAATGGAGCGCACCGACGATCCCGCCGTCCGACCTGGTGTTCGAGCAGCGCCGCGGCGGCTATGCGCAGGTCACGGTGGCGATCCCGCTGTATAATTACGAGCAATATGTCGGCGAGGCGCTGGATTCGGTGCTGCGCCAGACACTTGCTGCGCTCGATCTCGTCATCGTCGACGGCTGCTCCACCGACAGGTCGCTCGACGTCGCGCTGGCGTGGGCCAAGCAGCACGCCGATCGCTTCAACCGGATCGCGGTGCTGAAGAACCGCAGCAATGTCGGCCTCGGGTTTTGCCGCAACGCCGGTTTCGACGCCGCCGATTCGCGCTACGTGCTGCCGCTCGATGCCGATAATCGCCTGCTGCCGCCGTGTTGCGAGACGCTGCTCGCGGCGGCGGAGGCGTCAGGTGCCGCTTACGTCTATCCGACGATCCGGCACTTCGGCGGTTCGTCGCTGCAGATCTCGAATCTTCCATTTGACGCGCAGCGGTTCGTGTTCGGCAATTTCGTCGATGCCATGGCGCTGGTGTCGAAAGAAGCGTGGGCGATGGCCGGCGGTTACGACCACGTTCGGTTCGGCTGGGAGGATTACGATCTATGGTGCCGGCTCGCCGAAATCGGCGTATCGGGCACCTGGTGCAGCGAGGTGCTCGCGGAATACCGCGTGCATGCGCGCTCGATGATGAACGTCGAGACCATGGTTTCCGACAACTACGCCAGTCTGCATGCGGATTTCGAGCGGCGCCATCCCTGGGTGTCGCTGTATGCCCGCGGCAGAAGCGGCAACTGAGCCGCGCAGGCGGGCGGGTGAAGCGCCCGTGGTGCTTCAAAAGGCAAATGAAATCAACATGATAAATCTGACGCAGACACGTTCGGCAAGTTGATGTAGCAAACGGGCCGGCAGCGCGCGGCCGCCATTGGAGGGACGTTTGGCGCTATTCATTTCCGGGGTGGCGGGGTTCATCGGCAGCAAGCTCGCGCGGCACTTCGTGCAGGCGGGGCGGCGCGTGGTCGGCTTCGACAACCTGTCGCGCGGCGAGATGAGCAACCTCGACGGCCTGCGGGGGCACAACAGCTTTTCCTTCGAGAAGGTCGACATCGCGGACCTGACGGCGCTGCGCGAGCGCTTCGTAAAGCACCATGAGAGCGAGGCGTTCACCGAGGTCTGGCACATGGCGGCCAACTCAGACATTCCCGCGGGCATTGCCGACGCCGAGGTCGATCTGCGCGACACGTTCATGACCACGCATAATCTGCTGTCGGTGATGAAGGCGGCCGGCGTGCCGAACCTGGCGTTTGCGTCGAGCTCGGCGATCTATGGCGATCTCGGCGACATCGCGATTTCGGAAGAGAGCGGACCGTTGCTGCCGATCTCGAACTACGGCGCGATGAAGCTCGCCTCCGAGGCCGCGATCAGCGCCGCCGCCGAAAGCTGGCTCGGCCGCGCGCTGATATTCCGGTTTCCGAATGTGATCGGCGTGCCGGCCACGCACGGCGTGATCCTGGATTTCATCCGCCGGCTGCGCGACGACCCCACCGAACTCGTCGTGCTCGGCTCCGGCCGGCAGCAGAAGCCGTATCTGCACGTCGACGACCTGATCGACGCGATGCTGCATCTCGGCGCGCAGGCGCCCGGCAAATTGGCGTACTACAATATCGGTCCGCAGGACGACGGCGTGACCGTGCGCTTCATCGCCGAGACCACCGTCGCGGCGGTGGCGCCGAAGGCCAGCATCGCCTATGGCGTCGAGGATCGCGGCTGGGTCGGCGACGTGCCGCGCTTCTCCTACGCCACCGACAAGATTCGCGCGCTCGGCTGGGAGCCGAAATTCGGCTCGGCGGATTCGGTCCGCCGCGCCGTGCACGAAATCGCCCGGCAGGAAAGCGCGCCATGAATCAGGCGGTGATCCTCGCCGGTGGAAAAGGCACGCGGCTGAAAGAGCGGCTGAACGGCCTGCCGAAGCCGCTGATCGACATCTGCGGCACGCCATTGCTCGAACGCCAGGTTCTGCTCGCCAAGCGCTACGGCATCGACGACGTGCTGATCCTGGTCAGCCACGAGGCCGGCAAGATCCGCGACTTCTGCGCCACGCGCGACAACTGGGGCATCGCCGTGCGCTGCATCGACGACGGCATCCCGCGCGGCACTGCCGGCGCGGTGCTGTCGGTGCTGGATCAACTCGCCGACGATGTGCTGGTGATCTACGGCGACACCATGCTGGAGGTGGATTTCGGCCGCTTCGGATCGTTCCACGATCAGGATCGCACCGCGGCGGCGACCATCCTGGTGCATCCGAACGATCATCCGCACGATTCCGATCTGGTCGAGGCCGCAGACGACGGGCTCGTCGCCGCGTTTCATCCCTATCCGCACGATCCCGCCGGCGTGTATCCAAACAGCGTCAGCGCCGCGCTCTACATGCTGCGGCCGAAGGCGCTGCGGCCCTGGCGCGACGCGTCGGCGCCGCTGGATTTCGGCAAGGACATTTTTCCGGCGATGCTGCGCGCCGGATTGCGCATCCGCGCCTACAGCAGCCCGGAATACATCAAGGACGCCGGCACGCCGGCGCGGCTGGACCGGGTCTGCAACGATCTCGCGTCCGGCAAGATCGCGCGCGCCTCGTTCGGCCGTCCGCAGCAGGCGGTGTTCCTGGATCGCGACGGCACCATCAACATCGACCACGGCCATATCGCGCGGCGCGACCGGTTCGAGTTGATCGACGGCGCCGCGGCCGGGATCGCGTTGCTCAACAAATCCGAATACCGCGCGCTGGTGATCACCAACCAGCCGGTGCTGGCACGCGGCGAGTGCGGTTGGGATGAACTGCGGATGATCCACAACAAGATGGAAACCGAACTCGGCCGCGCCGGTGCTTTCGTCGATGCCATCTATGTCTGTCCGCATCATCCGGACACGGGCTTCCCTGGCGAAGTCGCGGCATTGAAGCGCGCCTGCGATTGCCGCAAGCCCGGCATCGCGCTCATCGAACAGGCCAGCCGCGCCTTCAACGTCGATCTGGCGACATCGTGGATGGTCGGCGATACCACTTCCGATGCGCTGGCGGCGAAGCGCGCCGGCGTGCGTTCGATCATCCTGGAGACCGGCGCCGGCGGTCTCGATGCCAGATATCCGGTGGTCCCCGACTACACCGCGCCCGATCTGAAACGCGCCGCCGAATTCATCGTCGAGGGCCATGCGCGGCTGCTGGCGCGCGCCGCGGCGCTGACGACGAACGTCGTTGCCGGGGATACCATCGCGATCGGTGGCCTGTCGCGCAGCGGCAAGAGTTCGCTGGCGCGCGCCATCGCCGAGGTGCTGGCCGCGCGCGGCGTCGAAAGCGTGATTCTGCCGCTGGATCGCTGGATCCTGCCGCTCGGCCGGCGCGATGCCACGGTGCTCGGGCGTTACGACGTGGCGGAAATCCGCCGCGTCATCGGAATGCTGAACTGCGCGAGCGAGACGCAATCGCTTGCGCTGCCGTATTACGATCGCAAACGGCGCGCGTCGATCGCCGATGCCGAGACGATCGTCGTTCCGCCGGACGCGGTGCGGATCGTCGAGGGCACGCTGGCGCTGGCGCTGCGCGACGTCATGCCGGCGCGCGGCGTGCACACCATCTTCGTCGAAATCGCCGAGGACGAACGCCGGCGGCGCGTGCTGCGCGAATATGACGGCCGCGGCTACAGCGTCAGCGATGCGACGCAGATCTACGCGTCGCGGCAGCAGGACGAGTTTCCGATCGTGCGCTCGACCCGCGACGTTGCCGAGCGCCACGTCGCCATGGACGCGCCCACCGAAATTGACGCCAGCGCATGATCATCAGCCAGACACCCTTGCGCATGAGCTTCGTCGGCGGCGGCAGCGACCTGCCGGCGTTCTACCGCCGTCATGGCGGCGCCGTGCTCAGCGTCGCGATCGACAAATACGTCTATGTCAACGTCAACCGCAAATTCGATCACGGCACGCGGATCGCCTATTCCAAGACCGAGGAAGTCGAGCGCGTCGAGGAGATCGAGCACCGGATCGTGCGCGCGACGATGCAGCATCTGGACCTCAAGGGCGGCGTCGAGATCACCACCATCGCCGACATTCCCTCGAAGGGCACCGGGCTCGGCTCGTCCAGCACCTTCACGGTGGGGTTGCTGAACGCGCTGAATGCCTATCAGGGCCGCTACGTGTCGAAGCACAGGCTCGGCGCCGACAGCTCGATGATCGAGATCGAGCGCTGCGGCGAGCCGATCGGCAAGCAGGACCAGTACGCCGCGGCGTTCGGCGGCTTCAACTTCATCGAGTTCAGGGAGGACGACAGCGTGCTGGTGACGCCGCTGATCCTCAATCAGGCGCAATTCAAGACCATCGAAAGCAATATCCTGGTGTTCTACACCGGCATGACGCGCAGCGCATCGGAACTGCTGAAGCGGCAATCCGCGGAGATGCAGTCGGAAGGCGCCAAGCGCGACGCGCTCAAGCGCATGGTGGCGCTGGCGCACGGGTTGCGCGACGAATTGCATCGCGGCAATGCCGATGCGTTCGGCGACATCCTGCACGAGAACTGGGAGCTGAAGAAGAGCCTTACCGCGGGCATCAGCAACGAGGCGATCGACGGCTGGTACGACGCCGCGCGCAAAGCGGGCGCGCGCGGCGGCAAGTTGCTCGGCGCCGGCGCCGGCGGCTTCCTGATGTTCTACGCCGACGCCGGCCGGCACGACGCGATCAAGGCGGCGCTAAGCGGGCTTCGGCACGTGCCGATGGGGTTCGATTTCGTCGGCAGCCGGATCATTCACTTTCAACCGACATCGGAGCCGAAATGACGAGTTCATACGCCGGTCGCACGACCCACTATCTGTCGCGGCTGAAGGCGGTTTGCGATGCGGTCGATGCCGCGAGTTTCGATGCCGCCGTCGCGCTGGTCGCCAGGGCGCATGCCGACGGGCGGCAGATCATCACGCTCGGCAACGGCGGCAGCGCGCTGACCGCGTTGCATTTCGTCACCGACTGGAACAAGAGCATTTATCTCGCGACCAAGCGCGCGCTGCGCGGCCGCAGCCTGGTCGACAATGTCGGGCTGACCTTCGCCTATGCCAACGACATTTCTTTTGCCGACGTGTTCAGCGAGCAGTTGAAAAACATCATGGAAAAGGGCGATCTGGTGATCGCCATTTCCGGCAGCGGCAATTCGGAGAATGTGGTGCGCGCGGTGCAATACGCCAACGACCACGGCGGCGTGACGCTCGGCCTGTGCGGCTATGGCGGCGGCAAGCTCAAGGCGATGGCGCAGCACGTCGTCTGGGCGAAGGTCGACGACATGCAGCTTTCCGAAGATATCCATTCGATCTTCGGCCATATCGTCATGCAGAGCCTGTGCGGCATGGCGCCGCTTTGATTGTTCGCGAGGGCGTACGAACCATGCTGAATCGACACGACGTTCTGCTCGACGGCATCACCAAAGAGATGCTCGGCATCGAGATCGGGCCGTGGCACAATCCGCTGGTGCCCAAGCGCGCGGGCTACAATTCGCTGTCGCTCGACGTGTTCGATGGCCCTGAATTGCGAACGCGCGCGAAGGCCGACAGCGGCATTCCGGATGCGCTGATCGACGCCATCGAGGACGTCGATCTGGTCGGCACGGTCTCGCAGCTCGGCATGCTCGCGGACAAGAAGGGCATCACCGGCAAGGTCGATTACGTCGTATCCTCGCATAATTTCGAGCACACGCCGGACCCGATCCGCTTCCTGCAGGATTGCGCGCGCGTGCTCAAGCCCGGCGGCATCCTGTCGCTGGCGGTGCCGGACAAGCGGCGCTGCTTCGATTACTTCCGGCCGCATTCCACCGTCGGCGAATTCCTCGACGCTTATTACGGCAAGCGGCTGAGCCCGAGCGCCGGACAGATCTTCGATCATTTCTCGCTGATCGCGGTCGCCGATCAGGACGGCACGGACCGCATCGCATGGACCGAGCCGATGCGGCGCGACAAGGTGCGCCCGCAGCAGGCGCTGCCGGATCCGGCATTCGCCATCCTCGACCGCGACGGCAACGTCGCCGGCGGCCATTACGTCGACGCGCATTGCTGGCAGTTCACGCCGGCCTCGCTGAAATTCAATCTCGGCGAGATCGCGCGACTCGGGCTGCTGCCGATGTCAGTCGACATGGTCGAAGGTCCCAATCTGCACGAAATCTACGCCCGGCTCAGCAACGCGCCGCCGAAAGCGCTGGACTCCGTCGCAGACCGGCTGGCGCTGCTGCGCGAGATCGACAAGCAACAGCGCGACGGCGAAGATCCGAACGACGCGCTGCTGCGGGAATTGAAACTGCTGGAACGTGAACTGACTGCCGAGCGCCATGCCGCGGCGCGGTTGAATCGGGAACTGGCGGCCGAACGCGACGCCGCGGCGCGGTTGACGCAGGAACTGGGTGCGCTGCGCAACTCGTCGTCGTGGAAAGTCACCGCGCCGATGCGCGCCGTGAAGCGCGTGGTCGATCGCGCGAAACGGTGATCCTCGCAAAGACGTGGCGAGCCGGCCGATCCGCCCTATGATGACCGGCCTTCAAAATCCGTCCTCGAAGCGCGGATGAAATCCACGCGGAGACCAGCCGAAATCGCGCGCCGCCGGGCCGCCGTCGAACACCATGTCCATCGCCATGCGATCGCCCATCGCGGCATTGACGCCGGGAAACCACGGCTGCGCCATCGCGAAGGCCAGCCGCCACAACGGCGCGGGCACCGCGATGATGCGCCGCTGTTGGCCCAGCGCGTCGAAGATGCGTCCTGCCATCTCGCGGTAGCTCAGCGCCTCGCCGCCCGGCACGTCGTAGATTTTGCCGATCGCGGCATCGCTGCGCGCCGCGGCGATCGCGCCGACCGCAAGGTCTTCCGCGCGCACCGGCTGGCGCAAGCCTCTGCCGTCGCCGAGCAGCGGCAGCACGCGCGCTGTGCGGATCATTCGCGCCAGCCGCGTGACGTTGTTGTCGCGGCCCTCGGCATAGATCAGCGTCGGTCGCAGGATGGTCCATGCGATCTCGTATTGCTCGCAGGTGGCGATCAACCGCTGCTCGGCGTCCGCCAATTGCCGGAGGAAAGCGCGTTCCTGCGGGATCGCGGAATCGATCTTGGTGACGATGCTGGTCGAAGTGAACGCGACGACGCGCCTGATCGAGGGCTGGCGGATGTGATGCAGCGCGTCGGCCAGCAGCCATGCCGCGGTGGTGCAGTAGATCGTTCCGATCGGCGGCAGCGTCAGCGCTTGCGCCGCGGCGAGGTCGCCTTGCACCCAGTCGATACGCGAATCGTGATGCCGCGCGCGCGACAGTGCCAGCGGGCGCTGGCTCTCGCGCAGCAGATGTTCGACGATGTAGCCTCCGACGATGCCGGTCGCACCGAACACGATGTTCTGCACGGGAACGTCAGCAGGCCGCGGCGTCACAGCCACCGCTTGCGGCGCTTGAAGCTCTTCAGATTCTTGAAGCTCTTGCGCTGGTCGCCGGCGCCGCCGAGATAGAATTCCTTGACGTCCTCGTTGTCGCGCAATTCGTCGGCGCTGCCGTCGAGCACCACCTTGCCTTGTTCCATGATGTAGCCGTGGCTCGCCACCGACAGCGCGGCGCGCGCGTTCTGTTCGACCAGCAGGATGGTGACGCCGAGATCGCGGTTGATCTGCTTGATGATCGCGAACACCTCCTTCACCAGGAGCGGCGACAGCCCCATCGACGGCTCGTCCATCAGGATCATCTTCGGCCGCGCCATCAGCGCGCGTCCGATCGCCAGCATCTGCTGCTCGCCGCCGGAGAGATAGCCGGCGAGGCCGGTGCGCTCCTTCAGCCGCGGAAAATAGTTGTAGACCATCTCGATGTCGGCGGCGACGTTATTGTCGTTGCGCGTAAAGGCGCCGAGCCGCAAATTCTCCAGCGAGGTCATGTCGGCGATGATGCGGCGTCCCTCCATCACCTGGAAGATGCCGCGGCGCACGATCCTGTCGGGGTCGATGCCGTCGATCCGAGCGCCGTCGAACACGATCTCGCCGCGCGTCACCTCGCCATCCTCGGTTTTCAGCAAACCCGAGATCGCCTTCAGCGTGGTGGATTTGCCGGCGCCGTTGGCGCCGAGCAGCGCCACGATCGCGCCGTTCGGCACCGCCATGCTGAGCCCGCGCAGCACCAGAATGACGTCGTCATAGACGACCTCGATGTTGCGCACGCTGAGGAGGGGGGCGGCGGTGACTGGGGCGTCGCGAGCGCGAGCAATTTCGATTGCTTCAGTCATGACTTTCCAAGCTGTCCAGGTATGCGTCCGCTCCGCTCACCGCCGTCATCACCCGCGAAGGCGGGTGACCCAGTATTCCCGAGCGCTAGCAATGGATTGCGAAAGCTTCGGCGTACTGGATCCCCGCTTTCGCGGGGATGAGGGCTGAGTGCCTTGGATCGGCGGCACGATCCGCTCAACTACCAGCCGAACCATTCCGGCTTGCGCGGCAGCTCCACCGTCTTCACCTTCTCGAGCTTGATCGTGCCCTTCTTGATCAGATCGGTGACCTCTCCGTCCGTCCCGCCGGAGACCTTGGAGCGGTACAGGTCGACCTTCAGCGTGCCGCGGTGATCCTTGTCGGTCCAGGTCGACGCGTTGCAGACGCCTTCCATCCCGGCCGGCACCCAGTCCTTTTTCTGGTAGAAACCCTTGGCGACGTTCTCGCCGGTGGCGCCGCCGTTCCCGGCGGCCCAGTCCAGCGCTTCCTTCATGTACAGCGCCGAGCAGACGCCGGCGATGTAATGCACCGGGCGATAGATGCTCCCGGTCGGATCGGAGATCTTGGATATCTCCATCACCGTCTTCATGCCGGGCGCGTCGCCGCCCCAGGCCACCGCAGTGCGCAGCGGAAAGATCACGCCGTCCGCGGCGTCGCCCGCGGTCTTCGCCGCGTTCTCGTCCATGCCCCAGACGTTGCTCATGAACTGCACCTCGACGCCGGCGGTCTTGCAGGCCTTCATCACCGAGATGTTGGAGGCCGCGGTGTTGCCGAGATACGCGTAGTTGGCGCCGGCGCTTTTCAGGCTCAGGCACTGCGCGCTGTAATCGCCGGGCGCCAGCGCGAACACCAGCGGCGGCAGCACGTCGAAACCGAGCTCGGCGGCGAGCGCTTCGCCGGCAGCTTTCGGCGCGTTCGGATAGGGATGGTTGGCGCCCATATGGACGAATTTCGGCTTGCCGGATTTGCCCTTGGACTTCCAGTCCTCCGCCGCCCAGGTCAGTTCGGCGCGCAGCGCATCCGAATAGCTCGGCCCGTAGAAGAAATTGTACGGCGCGGGCTTGGCCTTGCCGCTGGTGCCTTCCGGATCGGTGAGCGCGGCGGCATAGGAGCCCGACAGATCGGGGATCTTGTCCTGCGCGAGAAAGCCGGTCAGCGCCTCGGTGTCGGCGGTGCCCCAGCCCATGATCGCCGCGACCTTGTCGCCGCCGGACCATTTCTTGTACAGCGCGATCGCGCGCGGCACCTGATAGCCGTAATCGTTGGTCTCGACCGCAAGCTGCTTGCCGCCGACGCCGCCGTTCTTGTTCACCCAGGCAAAGGTATCGGCGACGGCCTGGCCATAGGGCGTGCCGACGTCCGAGGTGCCGCCGGAGTAATCGGCGAGGTGGCCGATCGCGATCTGGGCGTGGGCCGGGATGGCGGCGCCGCCGAGCAGCAGCGCGATCGCCGCCGCGCGGAAAAAGGATTTCGTGATCATTTGGGTTCCTCCGGTTTGTCTGTTGCCTGCGAGTGTAGTCGGTCCGTCCTGAAGCTCAATGCGAAAACGGATACAATTTCCAATACGCCTTGATCTGCCGCCAGCGATGCGCGAGCCCGTCCGGCTCGAAGATGAGAAACGCGATGATGATCAGCCCGATCGCGATCTCGCGCAGAAAGGTCAGGTTGTTGTTGAGCTGCAGCGCGCGGTCGATCGCGCTGCCTTTCAGGCCTGCGCTGATCCACTCCATCGATTCCGGCAGCAGCACCACGAACGCGGTTCCCATCAGCGTGCCCATGATCGAGCCGGTGCCGCCGATGATCACCATCGCCAGGAACAGGATCGAGCGTTCGATGCCGAAACCTTCGTTCGAGACCACGAGCTGGTAGTGCGCGTAGAGCGCGCCGGCGATGCCGGCGAAAAATGCCGCAAGGCCGAACGACAGCGTGCGGTATTTGGTGAGGTTGATGCCCATGATCTCGGCCGAGAGATAATGATCGCGCACCGCCACCAGCGCGCGGCCGTCGCGCGTGCGCATCAGGTTGGTGACCAGCAGATAGCTCGCCAGCAGATAGGCCAGCACGACGTAGAAATACTGCCGGTCGCCGCGCAACACGTAGCCGAAGATCGAGAACGGATTGGCCATCGCCGGCACCGATCCGCCGGTGAACCATTCGGCGCGCGAAAAGAAGTCCAGCAGGATGTATTGCGCGGCCAGCGTCGCGATCACGAGATAGAGGCCCTTCAGCCGCGCCGCCGGCACGCCGAACACCAGCCCGACGACAGCGGTGATCGCGCCCGCCAGCGGGATCGCGAAGAACACCGGGATCGGCAGGTTGTTGGAGATATAGGCCGAGGTGAACGCGCCGAGCAAAAAGAACGCGGCATGCCCGATCGAGATTTGTCCGGTGAAGCCGACCAGGATGTTCAGCCCGAGGGCGGCGATGCCGAAGATGCCGATCTGGATCAGGATGCTGAGCCAATAGGCGCTGAACACCAGCGGCGCGAAACAGATCAGCACGATGCCGGCGATCGCCGCGTTGCGGCTGGCGCGGGTCGGAAAGATCGTGGTGTCCGCGGCATAGCTGCTGCGAAACTCGCCGGCTGGGATCAGGGACGGGCTCGCCATAATATATTAAACCCGCTCGATGTCTTTGGTGCCGAACAGGCCATACGGCTTGATCATCAGGATGATGATCAGCACGTAGAACGGCGCGACCTCGTAGAGGTTGCCCCAGTGCAGGTACTCGCTGTCGACATATTGCGCGATGTTTTCCAGTACGCCGATGATGATGCCGCCGAGCACCGCGCCGCCGATCGAATCGAGCCCGCCGAGGATCGCCGCCGGAAATACCTTGATGCCGTAGATCGACAGCCCCGACGACACGCCGTTGACCACCGCGACCACGACGCCCGCGACCGCCGACACCGTGGCCGAGATCGCCCACGCCATCGCGAATACCGTCTTCACCGAGATGCCGAGCGATTGCGCGACCTGCTGGTTGAACGCGGTGGCGCGCATCGCGAGGCCGTATTTCGAGACCCGGAAGAACCACGCCATGCCGATCATCATCGCGATCGAGACCACAAGGCTCATCACATAGACGGTCTGGATCTGCAGGCCGGCGAACGACACCGACTGGCTGGTGAAGACGCGCGGAAACGGCTGCGGGCTGACCCCGTAGATCCATTTCAGCGCCGCCTGGAACACGGTCGACAGCGCGATCGTCACCATGATTACCGAGATGACCGGCTCGCCGATCATCGGGCGCAGGATCACGATCTGGATCGCGATGCCGAACGCGAACATGAACACCAGCGTCATCGGCATGCCCAGCCAGAACGGCACCTGATACCTGGTGAGCAGCGTCCAGCACACCCAGGCGCCGATCAGCAGCAATTCGCCCTGTGCGAAGTTCACCACCTGCGTCGCCTTGTAGATCAGCACGAATGACATCGCCACCACGCCGTACAGCGTGCCGACCACGAGCCCGTTGACGAGAAGCTGGATCAGGAGCTGCGCATTCATGGGCAGTCGTTCCAAAAGACAAACGCCGCAACGGGCGATAACCTCTCCCCGCTTGCGGGGAGAGGTCGGCATTCGCGCGTCAGCGCGGAGGCCGGGTGAGGGGGCGTTGCATCATGCGCGAAGCGAGAAACAAGTCCACGGCCCGTTCGCGGAGCCTTCGGCGAAACGCGACGGACGCTGAAAACGCGTTGTGGTATCGTCTGCGCGCCCGCGCGTTGAAGGGCTACAAATTCGTCCGCCAGGAGCCGATCGGTCCTTATATCGTGGACCTGATCTGCCGCGAACGCCGGCTGATCATCGAGGTCGACGGCGGGCAGCATATGGATAACATGCGCGATGCCGCGCGAGATCAATGGCTGGCCGACCACAACTACCGGGTACTGCGATTCTGGAACAATGACGTGCTCAAAAACATCATGGGCGTGTTGGAGACCATTACCACCGCCCTTGCGGAGGAGCCCCCTCACCCGGGTCGCTGACGCGACCCGACCTCTCCCCGCAAGCGGGGAGAGGTGAAGCGTGTTGCGGGCGCCGATGATAAATCGAGCGTTGTTCACTCCGAAGCCACTAAAGCGGTGTCTGCCTGACCTCTCCCCGCTTGCGGGGAGAGGTCGGCATTCGCGCGTCAGCGCGGAGGCCGGGTGAGGGGGCGCAAGCACATCAGGGGCGTTGGCTATGCTCACTCCGCCGCCTCCATCGCGGCTGCGTCGCGGGCAAGGTCGACGACCGCCAGCGTGGTGCGGATGCGTTGCGTGGTGCCGTCCTGAAAGCGAATGATGGTGTCGACGGGAATGTCGCGCGCGCCGCCATAGATGCCGTCGATGATATCGGCGTATTTCTCGTTGATGACGCTGCGGCGGACCTTGCGGGTACGGGTCAACTCGCCGTCGTCGGCGTCGAGCTCTTTATATAAAAGCAGAAACTTGGCGATGCGCTGCGCCGGCGGCAGCGTGGCGTTGACCGCCTCGACCTCCTTGCGCAGCACCGCATAGACCTCGGGCCGCGAGGCGAGGTCGGTGTAGGTGGTGAACGCGATGCGTTTTTTCTCGGCCCATTTCGAGATGATCGAAAAGCGGATGCAGATCATCGCCGCCAGCACGTCGCGGCCGGCGCCGAGCACCACGGTCTCGGCGATGTAGGGCGAGAACTTCAGCTTGTTCTCGATATATTGCGGCGAGAAGCGCTCGCCATGCGCGGTCTGCGCGAGGTCCTTGATGCGGTCGATCACCACGAGCTGCTTGTTGTCGTTGAAATAGCCGGCGTCGCCGGATTGCAGCCAGCCGTCCTGCATGTCGGCGGCGGATGCCTCCGGGCTCTTGTAGTAGCCGAGGAACATGTTCGGATGCCGCACCACGATCTCGCCGACGCCGTGAATATCCGGATTGTCGATCCTGATCTCGATGTCGTCGGCCATTGCTACCCCGGTGGTGTCGGGATCGACTTCGCCGGAGCGGTGCAGCGTGTAGGCGCCGAGCAGTTCGGTCTGGCCGTACAGCGTGCGCAGCGGCACGCCCATCGCCTGGAAGAATTTGAAAGTATCGGGGCCGAGCGCCGCGCCGCCGGTCGCGGCGGAGCGCAGCCGGCTGAAGCCGAGCCGGTCGCGCAGCGCGCGAAAC
>CAXUBE010000008.1:0-30851 GCA_964249215.1 uncultured Rhodopseudomonas sp.
CCCAAACCCCACCTCTCGGAATCCCGAGTCAGTTCAAAGTGAAAATGCTCTAGCGGCTTTCGAAACGGTAGTGCTCAGCAGAAAAAAGAAGCCGTGACGGCGGTCGAGAACCGCCGAACGATCAGACGGCGTCTTTGGCGGCCTTGACCGGACGCGCACGGACGAGCTTGCGAGCGGGCTTGGCCTTGAACATCATCGGCTCGCCATTGAATGGGTTCGTACCCTTGCGCGCCTTGGTCGCGGCCTTCTTGACCACGACGAACTTGGCGAAACCGGGTACTAGGAAAACGCCGGTCTTCTTCAGCTCCTTGTAGCCGACGCTTGCCATCGACTCGATGACGCCTTTGACGTCCTTCTTCGGGACTTCGGTCTCGGCGGAGATTTTTTCGATCAGTTGGGACTTCGTCATCTGTACGGCCATGGTGCCTCCTCATGTCTTTGCGTGCGGGACAGTATTTCAAAAATGTCCCGCGAACCGCGCGATCCTGCGATCTGCACAACTTTGTTAGTGTGAAAAGCCCGAAAAACAAGCCTTTTTTCGAATTCTGCCGGTCGCGGTGCGTTGCGGCACGATGGTGCGAAGGCTTTCGCCTTGTACGTGATTCGCGTGATCTGCGGGCGACGCGTTGGCACCTGTATCCACAGCGCGGACGTTGTCGACGGCACCCGAAACCGTCGCCAGTTAGCCCTTGCCCGAACACGCCGGGCGCGTAAAAGATTGCCGCGCAGCGCGCACGCATGGCGCGAAACAGGAGTGATCTCAGTGGCCCATGACGAAGCGCAGGCTGTCGCCCCGAGCAGACTGGTGATACGAAATATCGGCCTGCTGCTCAGCGGCGCGATTGAGAATCCAATTATCGATGCCGATACCATCATCGCCGACAACGGCAGGATCACCGCGGTCGGCCGCGCAAAAGACCTGGACTCCGAAGGCGCTACGACAATCATCGATGCCAATGGCACCACCCTCACGCCGGGCCTGATCGACAGCCACGTCCACCCGGTTGCGGGCGACTGGACGCCGCGGCAAAATCAGGCCGGCTGGATCGACAGCTTTCTCAATGGCGGGGTCACCACGATGATTTCCGCCGGCGAAGTACACATGCCCGGCCGCCCGCGCGACGTGGTCGGCGTCAAGGCCATGGCGATCTTCGCGCAACGCGCGTTCGACAATTTTCGTCCCGGCGGCGTGAAGGTCATGGCGGGCGCGCCGGTCATCGAACCCGGCATGGTCGAGGAGGATTTCAAGGACATGGCGGCGGCCGGGGTGCGATGGCTGGGCGAAGTCGGCCTCGGCGGCGTCAAGGACGGGCCGACCGCGCGCAAGATGGTGGCATGGGCGCGCCGATACGGGATGAATAGTACGATCCACACCGGCGGACCTTCGATCCCGGGCTCCGGGCTGATCGACTCGCAGGTGGTGCTCGAAGCCGACACCGATATCGTCGGCCATATCAATGGCGGTCACACCGCCCTGCCCGACGGCGAAATCCGCTGCATCTGCGAGGGCTGCAAGCGCGGGCTCGAACTGGTGCACAACGGCAACGAACGCGCCGCGCTCTACACCATGCGCATCGCCCGCGAGATGGACGAACTCAACCGCGTCATCCTCGGTACCGACGCGCCGGCCGGCTCCGGCGTGCAGCCGCTCGGCATCTTGCGCATGGTGTCGCTGCTATCATCGCTCGGTGACGTGCCGGCCGAAGTCGCTTTCTGCTTCGCCACCGGCAACACCGCGCGGATGCGGACGCTCGACTGCGGGCTGATCGAGGTCGGCCGCTCCGCTGACTTCGTCATCATGGACAGGGCGCAGCATTCCGCCGGAAAGGACATTCTCCACAGCGTGCAGCTCGGCGACCTGCCCGGCATCGGCATGACGATCATCGACGGCATCGTGCGCACGCAACGGAGCCGCAACACGCCGCCGGCAACCAAGGTGCCGACAATCGTCAGAAACTAGAGCGCGATGACGTCTATTCGAATCGTCATCCCGCTCTATTCTCATGTTCGAGCATGATCTTTTTCGGAAAACCGGTACCCACTTTTCCGGATCATGTTCTAATCAGCGCAGCTTGCTCAGCATCGCAACCAGCATCTCGCGCTCGGCGGCGTCGAGCGGCGCCAGCGTCTCGCGCGTGATCGCGAGCGCGTTTGGTGCTGCTTTCTCGACCAGTTGCTGGCCGGCGCGGGTGAGACTGACCAGCAGCCGCCGGCCATCCCGCGGATCGGCGCTCGTCTCGGTGAGGCCGCGCGCGGTGAGCCGGTCGATCACGCCCTTGATGGTGGCGACGTCCATCGCCGTCAGCCGGCCGAGTTGATTCTGCGAACACGGACCGGTCTCGGTGAGCTTCGCGAGCGCGGCCCATTGCGTCGGCGTGAGATTGATGCCGATCTCCTTGGCGAAGATGGCGGCGTGACGCTGCCAGACTTGGCGCAGGACGAATCCGATCTGCTCATCCAGCACGTAGGCCGGCCGCGCCGGTTTCGCGATACTTTTCGTCGCCACATGTCGCGTCATGGGATTGCACTCATTGAGGCTTCACAGCGCCAGATGCGCGTCGCGCACGTCCGGGCGGGCGTCCAGTTCTGTCATGGTACCGCTGAAGCAGATCCGACCGCGCTCGATGATGTAAACGCGGTCGGAAATCAATCGCACGAAATGCAGGTTCTGCTCCGACACCATGATGCTGACGCCCTCTTTCTTCATGACCAGGATTGCCGCCACCATTTGCTCCACGATCTTCGGCGACAGGCCTTCCGACGGCTCGTCGAGCAGCACCAGCGACGGATTGCCCATCAATGTGCGCGCGATGGTCAGCATCTGCTGCTTGCCGCCGCTCATCCGGCCGCCTGGCCGGTTGCGCATTTCGCGAAGATTCGGGAACAGCGCGAATAGTTTCTCCCTCGTCCACTGCGGCGCGTTCGGCCGGACCGCCTGACGGCCGACCTCGAGATTTTCATCGACCGTGAGGTCCGTGAAGATGCGCCGCTCTTCAGGCACGTACCCTAATCCGCGGCTGACGATCGCATGGGTCGGCTGATCGGAGACGTCGGTGCCCTCGCCGACTGGCGAGCGCGATGGCAAGCTCCAGTCGCTTCAGGTCGCCATAAGCGAGTTCGCCGCAAGACCGTTCCGCATAGCCACCCATGCCGACCAGCTCGAGCAGCCGCCCGGCCTCTTCGCGTGCGAATTTGGGAGTTGAACTCCACATATTGAATAGCTGCCGGCGATAGGAAACCAGACCGCGCGGTCTTTGAACAGGCCCCGGGTATTGCCTTCGCGCACCAGCTTGACGAGATCGGCGCCGAACGTAACGTTAAGGATCGCTTCCGGATTGGCGGCGGCAACCGCCTGCACCAGCGGGCCGGCGTCGATCTTGCCCTGCGGCGGCCATTGCTCGTCGACCCACTGGATGTCAGGGCGCTTTTCCGACATCAGCTTCTTGAAAACCGCGACCGCCGACTGGCCGTATTCGTGGTTCGGCGCGATCGTCGCCCAGCGCTTCGCCGGCAGTTTCGCGGCTTCCTCCACCAGCGTCGCCGCCTGCATGTAGTTCGACGGGCGAAGGCGGAACGTGTAGCGGTTGCCCTTCGCCCAGGTGATGGCGTCGGTCAGCGGCTCCGCCGCGAGGAAGAAAACTTTTTTCTGGTTGGCGAAATCGCTGACCGCAAGACCGATATTGGACAGGAAAGTTCCCGTCAGCATCGCCACTTTCTCGCTCGATACGAGTTCGTTCGCCGCGGTCTGCGCGTCCGCGGGCTTGCCGCCGTCATCCTTGGAAACGACGACGAGCTTCTTGCCGCCGATGCCGCCCGCCGCATTGATTTCCTCGACCGCGAGCTGCCAGCCCTTGCGATAGGGCTCGGTGAACGCCGGCAACAGCGAGTAGCTGTTGATCTCGCCGATTTTGATTTCGCTTTGCGCAAAGGCGGGCTGCGCCAGGCTAGCGACCACCATCGCCAGTCCCGCGCCTAACAAGTGTCTCCGTCGCATGCTAACCTCCATTGTTGAAGAACTACCGAAGACCGTCTTCCCCTTTGATTTCCGCGATCGTCAGTCCGCCGACACGCGGCAATGGCCGTCCGCCATCGGTGACGGCGACCGCGACCATGATCTCATTGGCGCGCGGCGCATCGTTGATCCGGACTTCCATGGCGTCGAAATGACTGCGGACGAACGCCGCGTCCTTATGGCCGAGCGGGATATCGAGCGCGGTGCCCGGCCCGCTGCGCTTTTTGGACGAAGGAATCAGCGCGGCGCCCTTGCCCAGCACTCTGCGCACCGGCGCGCCCATCTTGGGATGCAGGATCGCGGCCGCGTGCTCGAGTTCACCGTTTTCGCCGACCGCGGCCGCCTTGCCGTAGCTCTGCGCCTTTGCGCCGTCGATGCCGAGCGCGGCGACCGCCTTGTTCGACAACAATTCGCCGAGTTCCTCGCCGATCGCGATCAGCGGCGACAGATCTTCCACGTAGCGACCGGCAAACGGATTTTCGATCACCGCGATCGCCGCCGCGCGCCGCGTCGGCGGCGACACCTCGCGTCCCATCTCGAGACGAATCTCCTCGACCACCGTCACGATCTTGCGAATAACGGCGCTCATCGGCAGACGCTTCGCGGGTTGATCGAATTACGCATCCATCAAACTTTCGGTTTTGGCGAGGTGGCAGGCCTTGGCGGTCGGCGAGACGATCCTCGCCGCCACGGCGACGGTCTCGCCCCGCAATTGCAGGACGGCGCCGTCGATCAAACCGGTCGCAAACAGCGCGCGCGCGCGTTCGGATCCGGATCGAAGCGCCGCCACGATCTCGGCCTGCGACAATTTGCCGACGCCGAGCGTCACCAGGCGGTCGCCGAGATCGCTGTCCGGCTGGATCGCATTCGCGGGGGCACGTCGCACCGCCGAATGTCCCGGCAAGTCGACCGCGTTGGCGATGATAGTCGCCGCGGCGTCGGCCGCGGCGGCGGTTCGCGCGAGCACGGTCACGGCATCGGCAATGCCGAGCGAAAAACTTCGGCCGTGCCGCCCGCTGGTGGCAACGCCTCGGCTCGGATCGTCGGCGCCGACGATCGTGCTGCGCAGAATTGCCGTTGCGTCCGGGCGGTTCGCGAGCCCGACCGTGAAGCGTTCGCCTTGCGTCAGATGCAGCGCGATATCGCCGCCATTATTGACGTAAGCGCGCGTCAGATCTGCCTGCAGCAGCATCGCCTCGAGGATTTCCTGTGCGACGGCACCGGCCACCGCCGCCATCGGCGTGATGAAATGATCGGCCGCGAACGGCGCCACCGCGCCATGCATGCGGCGCGCGACTTGACCTTGCAGCGCGCATCGCGCCGGATCGGCGCGCTGCCGCAGCAGCGGCAATTCGGCGCACAGCGTATCGAGCAGTCCGGCGAAGCGGCGCGCGGCGGCATCATAGGCCGCGCGCACCTGCACCGCTGCGCCGCAGGCTTCGACGATCAGGTCGATCGGCCCGTCTTGCAGATGCAGCCGCCGGCCGTCGGCGAGCAGCGCGACTTGCGGCAGCCGGATCATGTACGACATCCGTCAAGCGAAGGCCGCCGGCGTATTTCCGCGTTGGCCCTGACCGACTCCAGCGGCCGCACATAATCCATATGGCCGCCGAGCGCTGCGTAGTCAGACAGACGCATCGTAAACTCGATCGGCGCAACCAGCGCCGGCGTGGGGACGTAGCCGAACGCGCCTGCCGGCAACCGCGTCACGTCCACCATGAACGTGATGCCGCCGCCGGGCCAGACATAGACCGGCGCGCCGCCGCTGGTGACGCGGGTCAACGCGTCCTTGACCGAACGCGTCAGCCGCACCGGATTGTCGGTCACCCCGGCGCGCAGCGAACCGCCGGCGCCGCCCATGAACAGCACCGTGCAATGCGCAGGCTCGCAATTTTCCTGGATGCGCTCGACCGACAGCCGCAATGCGGCGGGCATCTCCTTCCTGATCGGGACGAGCGTCGAATCGAGTTCGTAGTAAGCGGAGTGCTCCCCGGTGGTCGAGACCATCAATATCGTCATGCCGCACCACGCGGTCTTCGCGTTGAACGGACCCAGCACCGACAGCGGATCGGAAATCTTCGTACCACCCCAGCCGGTGCCGGGTTCGGCGACCTGAAAATAACGGCCGGGCGTCGAGCGCCGGCCCTTCATCTTGATCCCGGTATCGGGGATATCGAGCAGCTTGCCGGCTTGATGCTCCGACAATACCCCGGTGATGTGATCATCGACCACCACCACCTCATCGACCTTGCCGTGCCATTGCTTCGCGAACATCCCGATGGTGGCCGAGCCGCAGCCGACCCGCATGCGCTCCTCGGCGACGCCATTGACGATGGGCGGCGCGCCAGCTTGCACCATGACGGTTGCGCCGCCGTCGATCGTCAACTCGACCGGCTTGCAGTTGGAAAGGTCCATCAGCGCGTCGCAGGTGACGCGGCCTTCTTTTTTGGAGCCGCCAGTCAGATGGTGCACACCGCCGAGCGAAAGCATCTGCGATCCGTATTCGCTGGTGGTGACGTGGCCGATCGCCTCGCCTTGCGAGCGAACGGCGGCGGTCTCCGGACCCAGAAAGCGATCGGTGTCGATCTTCACCTTGACGCCGCAATAGCTGAAAATGCCTTCGGTCACGACGGTGACCATGTCGATGCCGTCGATCTCGGACGACACGATGAACGGCGCCGGCTTGTAGTCGGGATATGTGGTGCCAGCGCCGATCGCGGTCACGAAAACGCTGGGCTCGTGGATCAGTTTGCCGTCCCAGTCGCCGCCGGCCTGAAACGGCACCAGCGGTCCGCCGTGCGACACCGTCTGCTCCAGCACGATATGCGGATCGACGCGCACCAACGTGCCATTGTCGTTGGCGTAGCGATCGCACGCGCCTGCCGCACCCGGCTTGATGTAGCACATCACCGGACAGGCATCGCATCGGATTTTGTCATCAGCAACAACGGTCGGCGTATAGCTCATGAGGCTCACACCAGCATCGAACGGATATCATTCGTATACGAATGATATTGCGCGCGCGACGAAAAGCTGTCAAGCGTGACGGCAGCACGAAAATTCCGATGCCGCCGAAAAGCACAGATTGCCTCGTGCTTTTTTTTATAAACAAGACAAGTCTCCCACGAGCGAACGGCGCGCTTGCAGGATTGATCCCAAACCGTATCCTCGCGGCGGATTGCCGCGATGGTCGCATCGCAGCCGCCGGAGCGAACCCGCGAAGATGCCGCACAGCACGATCCGTTTGACCGTCAATGGCGTCGTCCACGATGTCGATGCCGCTCCCGACACCGCGCTGCTCTACGTTTTGCGCAACGATCTGCAATTGAACGGTCCGAAATACGGCTGCGGACTGGGCGAATGCGGCGCCTGCGCGGTTCTGATCGACGGCATCGTGGCGCGCTCCTGCGTGATCCCGATCGAGGGCTGTGTCGCGCGCGACATCACGACGCTGGAAGGACTCGGTTCGCGTGCGAATCCGGACTCCGTTCAGCGCGCTTTCATCGATGAGCAGGCCGCGCAATGCGGCTATTGTCTCAACGGCATGATCATCAGCATCCGTTCGCTGCTCAATACCAAGGCGCATCCATCGAAGAACGAGGTCCAGGAAGCGCTGCGCTATCATCTGTGCCGTTGCGGCGCGCATGTCGAGATCATGCGCGCCGCGATGCGGGCCGCCGGCTACGTCGTCGAGGCGCTGGATTGATGAGCGCGGCGGATCGCGCCGACGACCCCGGCGATCGTCGCGGTACGCTGTCGGTGGTCCGCGTCGTCGCGTCCGGCGGCGTCGAAACCTTCATCAGGATCAATGCCGACGGCGCGGTCACCGCCTTCAACGGCCACGTCGACCTCGGCACCGGCATCCGCACCGCGCTCGGCCAGATCGTCGCCGAAGAACTCGATGTGTCGTTTGCCCGCGTCGTCGTCGTGCTCGGGGATACTTCGCTCGTGCCAAACCAGGGCGCGACCATCGCCAGCGAAACGATCCAGGTCAGCGCCGTGCCGCTGCGCAACGCCGCGGCGCAAGCGCGGCATTTCCTGCTGGCGCGTGCCGCGCAATGGCTGGAGCTCCCGATCGCCGAACTTGCGATCGAAGACGGCCTGATCCGCGGCCACGACAACCGCAGCGTCGGTTATGGCGAACTGATCGGCGACGACAGCATTCGGCTTGAACTTGCCGAGGACGTCGCATTAAAGGCTGTCGGTGCCTACGGCATCGTCGGTCAATCGGTGCCTCGGGTCGATTTGCCGGCAAAGGCCACCGGCGAACTGGTCTATGTCCACGACGTCCGTGTGCCAGGCATGCTGCATGGCCGCGTCGTGCGCCCGCCTTATGCGGGAGTGGATGCCGGCGATTTTATTGGCAGCAGCCTGATCGCGGTGGATGAATCTTCGGTGCGGCATATTCCCGGGCTGGTCGCGGTGGTGACGATCGGTGATTTCGTCGGCGTCGTCGCCGAGCGCGAGGAAAATGCCATCAAGGCGGCCGCGCAACTGAAGGTCGCGTGGAAACCGACGCCGACGCTGCCCGATCTCGGCGATGTCGAAACTGCTTTGCGCGCCAATCCGTCAACGCCGCGGGTGCTGATCGACAGAGGCGATGTCGATGCCGAAATCGCGGCGGCAGCCAAGGCGATAAAAAGGACTTACGTCTGGCCCTACCAGATGCATGCCTCGATCGGACCGTCCTGTTCGGTCGCGGACGTTCGCGACGATGCCATCAGGGTTTGGTCCGGCACGCAGAACCCGCATTTGCTGCGCGCCGATCTGGCGCTGCTGTTGCAGCGAGGCGAAACCGAGATCGAGGTGATCCGGCTTGAAGCGGCTGGCTGCTATGGCCGCAACTGCGCCGACGACGCGTCTGGCGATGCGGTGTTGCTGTCGCGCGCGGTCGGCCGACCGGTGCGGGTCCAGTTGACGCGCGAACAGGAGCACGCCTGGGAGCCGAAAGGCACGGCGCAGTTGATGGACGTCAACGGCGGGCTGCATGCCGACGGCGGCGTCGCGGCCTACGATTTTTCCACGCGCTACCCGTCGAACGGCGCGCCGACATTGGCGCTTCTGCTAACTGGCACGATCGCGCCGACCCCGGCCGTATTCGAGATGGGCGACCGTACCGCGATTCCGCCTTACGACTACGAGCACATGCGCGTGGTCGTGAACGACATGCCGCCGATCGTTCGCGCCTCTTGGCTTCGCGGCGTCTCGGCGCTGCCGAATACCTTTGCGCACGAATCCTACATCGACGAACTCGCCACCGAAGCCGGCGTCGATCCGATCGCATATCGGCTCCGCTACCTGAAGGACTCCCGCGCCGTCGATCTCGTCAACGCGGTGGCCGAACGCGCCGGCTGGACGCCACGTCCGGTCTGGAAGGCTCCGGAGCCCGAAGGCGACATCGTCCGCGGGCGCGGCTTTGCCTACGCGCTTTATGTGCACAGCAAATTTCCCGGCTATGGCGCCGCTTGGTCGGCCTGGATCGCCGATGTCGCGGTCAATAAAAAGACCGGCGACGTCGCCGTGACGCGCGTGGTTGCAGGTCAGGATTCCGGCCTGATGATCAACCCGAACGGAGTCCGTCACCAGATCCACGGCAATATCATTCAGTCGACCAGTCGCGCGCTGATGGAGCAGGTGTCGTTCGACGGCAACGCCGTGACCAGCCGCGAATGGGGCGCCTATCCGATCATCAAATTTCCCGACGTGCCGAAGATCGACGTATTGATGCTGCCACGGCCGGATCAGCCGCCGCTCGGCGTCGGCGAATCCGCGTCCGTGCCCAGCGCCGCCGCGATTGCCAACGCGATCTTCGATGCGACCGGCGTGCGATTCCGCGAATTGC
Source organism: uncultured Rhodopseudomonas sp. (assembly GCA_964249215.1). Lineage (GTDB taxonomy): Bacteria > Pseudomonadota > Alphaproteobacteria > Rhizobiales > Xanthobacteraceae > CAXUBE01. The sequence goes on from CAXUBE010000008.1 coordinate 9,855, forward strand.
CGTTCACGCCGGAGCGTATCCTTGCCGGGCTGAACGGCGGGCAACCAGCCCCACCCCCTACGCTTCCCGTGCCGACGGCGCCTGCATCGAGCCGCCGATGGACCAACCCGTTCGCGCAACGCCGAAGTGCGTTCGCGATGATGATGGGACTGATCGTCGGCGGCATCGGCGTCGCCGCGGCGCTGTTGCCGTTCCGGGCGATCGCGCCGGTCGCGCCGCCTGATCCTGCCACCTACTCGTCGGCGACCATCGCGCGTGGCGCGCAACTCGCCGCGGTTGGCGATTGCGCGGTATGCCATACGGCCACGAATGGAGCCGTCAATGCCGGCGGCCGCGCGATCGAAACCCCGTTCGGCATGATCTACACCACCAACATCACGCCCGACCTGGAAACAGGGATCGGCGGCTGGTCCTATCCCGCTTTCGAGCGCGCGATGCGGGAGGGTGTCCACCGCGACGGACGCCTGCTTTACCCGGCGTTTCCCTACACGCACTTCGCCAAAAGCAGCGACGCCGATCTGCAGGCGCTGTACGCTTTTCTCATGGCGCAGCGAGCCGTCCGCGCGACGCCCCCCACCAACGCGCTGCGGTTTCCGTTCAGCCTGCGGCCGCTGATGGCGGGATGGAACGCGCTGTTTCATCGGCCGGCTCCATTCCAGGCCGATGCCGCGAAATCGGCGCCATGGAATCGCGGTGCCTATCTTGTGGAAGGGCTCGGCCATTGCGGCGCCTGCCATTCGCCGCGCAACGCGCTCGGCGCCGAAAATCAAAACGCGTATCTCGCCGGCGGATTTGCGGACGGCTGGGAAGCGCCGCCGCTCACCTCGCTATCGCATTCGCCAATTCCGTGGAGCGAGCAGGAGCTGTTTGCTTATTTGCGCACGGGCGCCTCCCGCCTGCACGGCGTGGCCGCAGGCCCGATGGGCCCTGTCGTCAAGCAGCTTAGCGCCCTTCCCGACGACGACATCCGGGCGATGGCCGTCTATCTCGGCTCGTTCAACGACGTTACGGACGACACCTCCGCGCACGCGGCTCAAGCCGAGCATCTGGAAACCGCAACGCGGGCGCGCGTCGTCGGGGCATCGCCAATGGGCGCGCGGATGTATGATGGCGCCTGCGCGGTCTGCCACGCCGTCGGCGGCGCGGCGATGTTCGGCAGCCGCCCGTCGCTGGCCCTCAACAGCAACCTGCATAGCGCCAAACCGGACAATCTGATCCAGATCGTGATGCATGGCATTGCCGCGCCGGTTTCCAGCGATCTCGGCTACATGCCCGGCTTCAAGGACAGCATGACGGATGATCAGTTGACCGAACTGGTGTCTTATCTCCGGCAGCAATTCGCACCAGAAAAGCCGGCCTGGACCGGCGTGCGTGACGTTATCGCGCGGCTCCGGCATCATGCGGCCGACTGATGTTCGGGCTGGCGCGATGCCGCAAAGCCACTGGTTGCGGCAGCGGCGGCGATATAGGGTTCCGCCATGGCAGTGACCGATATCGCATCGCGGACCTACAATCACGGCTGGCGGCTCGATCCGATCGTGCGCAGCCTGCTCGATACGGATTTCTACAAGCTGCTGATGCTGCAGATGATCCGGGAGTTCTACCCGCAGACGCGCACCACCTTTTCGGTGATCAATCGCAGCCGCCACATCCGTCTTGCCGAAGTCATCGATGAAGGCGAATTGCGCGCCCAGCTCGATCACGCGCGCAGCATCCGCTACGCCAAGAAAGAGCTGATCTGGCTCGCGGGTAACACGTTCTACGGCAAGACCCAGATGTTCTCGCCGGATTTCATCAAATGGCTGAGCACGTTCCGGCTGCCGGAATACGAGTTGCGCAAGGTCGACGGCCAATACGAGCTGCATTTCCACGGGCCGTGGACCCACACCACGATGTGGGAAATTCCGGCGCTGGCGATCCTCAACGAATTGCGCACGCGCCAGGTGATGAAGGGCCAGGGTCGCTTCGTGCTCGATGTGCTCTATGCGCGCGCCAAGGCCAAGCTTTGGACCAAGGTCGAACGGCTGCGCAAGCTCGACGGGCTGCGGCTGTCCGATTTCGGCACGCGGCGGCGCCACGGCTTCCTCTGGCAGCGCTGGTGCGTCGAAGCGGTCAAGGAAGGCCTCGGCGCATCCTTCACCGGGACGTCGAACGTGCTGCTGGCGATGGACAATGACCTCGAAGCGATCGGCACCAATGCGCATGAATTGCCGATGGTCGCCGCGGCGTTGGCGAATGACGATACCGAATTGCGTCGGGCCCCCTACCGCATCCTCGATCAATGGCGCCATACCTATGGCGGCAACCTGTTGATCGCGTTGCCAGACGCCTTCGGCACCACCGCGTTCCTGCGCGACGCGCCGGAATGGGTGGCGGACTGGACCGGCTTCCGCCCCGACAGCGCGCCGCCGATCGCCGCCGGCGAACAGATCATCAAATGGTGGAAGCAGAACGGCCGCGATCCGAAGGACAAGCTGCTGGTATTTTCGGACGGCATGGATGTCAGTTCGATCGAGCAGACCTATCGGCATTTCGCCGGCCAGGTCCGGATCAGCTTCGGTTGGGGGACCAACCTGACCAACGACTTCGTCGGCTGCACGCCGGACGGATCGGCCAATCTCGATCCGATCTCGATCGTCTGCAAGGTCACTTCGGTGGATGGACGGCCGGCGGTGAAGCTTTCCGACAATCCGGAAAAGACGACGGGCACGGCGGCTGAGATCGACCGCTATCTGCGGGTGTTCGGCAATTCCGGCCACGTCCGCAGCGCGGTGCACAGCTAGAAATCTGCAAGCTTCGGTGTCGGCATTTCGAAGCGGTCACAGAGGGCGCTCAGGGAATACAGCCTGTACGATCCGTTCCATTGCTCAAGAGCACGGACTATCGCGTCGAGGGCGTCGTCGGTTCGGTGTGAGGCAGGTCTTCAACGCGCCGCGCGACGGTCAGATAGCTGGCAGTGAACGTCAGCAGAAATGCCAGTCCCGCCGGCAGGATGAGCGCCAGGACGCCGATCGCGTCATATATGACCGCGCCTGTCAGGGCACCGCCGAGCAAGGCCAGCCAGACGGTTGCGTCGCCAACCCAGCCGAAACGCGTGCCGGCGCGTGTCAGCGCCGCGGCGAGTTTTTGTCCGAAGCTGAACAAGGCGCCGGTCACGAAAGTTGTGCCGGCGCGGAAGCCGTTCACCGCGCCGAGCGCCGCATTCTGCGAACCCATCGCCAACGCCATGCAGGCGGAGGTCAGGCCTGCATTCGGCGTCCATAAGCCGGTCGCAAGCGCGCCGAACAGCGCCAGCGTCTCCAAGCCAAGCACCACCGGGGTTTTCCAGCGCGCGGGAGCCAAGATCCAGAAGGTGCTCCCAAGCGTCGAGCCCAGCAGAAACATCGCGATCAGCACAAGCGGCTTGGCGATCTGGTCCAAAAGTCTCTGCGCGGCGAACACGCCGATCTGCGTCGTGTTGCCGCTCATGAACGAAGCATAGAAGCCGCCGAGCCGTATGAACCCGATCGCGTCGATGTAGCCGGCAAGCAGCGTCAGAAGCAGGCCGAACGCAAGCTGCCATCGGCGCGTCATCACAATCCCGCCGCGCCGCCGTCGGAGCGCGGATCGTGCGTCGCTTCGATCCGACCGTCGCGCGGATAGCGCACCAGCATTCCGGCATGACCGAGCGTGTCGTTGTAGGGGCCGCCCACACTTTCGATCTCGTGGCCCATGCGGACCAGGGCGGCAATACAGGCCGGATCGAACCGGTCCTCGACCTTGACGCTCAACGACGGCGCGCCCCAGGTCCGGCCATACAACAGCCGCGGCGCGTCGATCGCGTTTGCGACGCTCATCTTGTAATCGGCATAGCGCGTAAAGATCTGCGATTGAAATTGCGGCTGACCATCGCCGCCCATCGCGCCGTAGCACATGATCCGCCCGTCATCGAACGCGGCGAATGCCGGGATCAGCGTGTGAAACGGCCGCCGCCCCGGCTCCAGCGGATTGACGGAGTTCGGATCGAGCGAGAACGACATGCCGCGATTCTGCCACGCGATCCCGGTGCGCGGCAGCACGGTGCCCGAGCCATATTCCCAGTAAACCGACTGGATGAATGACACCGCCATGCCGTCATCGTCGATCGCGCCCATCCACACCGTGTCGCCCTTGTCGTCGTGCAGCGGCACCGTCGCGGCGCGCCGCATGTCGATGCGCTCGGCCTCGGCGGTTAGTCGCGCGGGTTCGAGATAGCTTGCGGGATCGTGCCGCAGCCGGCTGAAATCCGTCACCACGCGGTCGCGGATCGCAAAGGCGCGCTTGGTCGCCTCGATCAGCCCGTGGTAATGCGCGACGCTTTCGGCCTCGCGGACGGCGAGGCGATCGAAAATGCCGAGGATCAACAGGGCGGCGAGACCCTGCGTCGGCGGCGGAAAGTTGTACAGCACCGCGTCGCGACGCCGGATCGAGAGTGGCGCCCGCTCGGCCGCCTCATACGCCGCAAGGTCTGCGCGCCTGACCGGTGCGCCGAGCTGTTCCAGGTCGGCGCCGATCGCCTGCCCGACATCCCCATGGTAGAAGTCCGCGAGACCGGCATGGACCAATTGCTCCAGCGTCGCCGACAGCGCCGGCAGTTTACGGATTTCGCCGGCGGGCCACGGCTTGCCATCTTTCAGGAACGTCGCGGCGAAATTCGGCGCGGCGTGCAGCGGGTCGCCGGACACCGGGACGTAGCGCCCCTCGGACTGCGAGACCGCGACACCGTCACGGCTCTGCGCGATCGCATCCGCGAGCAGCACGTCCAGCGGCAACCGCCCGCCCAGCGCCTTCGACAGGCTCAAGGCAAGCTGCCAGCCCCCTACAGTGCCTGCGACCGTGACCATGGCATCCGCGCCGCGCGACGGTATCGCGTCAAAGCCCTTGTCGCGGTAGCGCGAGATGGTAGCCAGCGCACCCGCCTGGCCGCAGGCTTCGATGCCGCGGACCCTGCCGCCGCGCTCGCGCACCAGCCAGAAGCCGTCGCCGCCGATGCCGTTCATATGCGGATAGGCCACGGCAATCGAGGCCGCCATCGCGACCATCGCCTCGATGGCATTGCCGCCCTGCGCCAGCACATTCCGACCTGCCGTCGCGGCGAGGCTGTGAGGCGCGGCAACCGCCATGCGCGCAAAAACCGGGGTCTCGGGCATGGACGCTCCAAACGTGATTCAGCACGCAATCCTATACCAAACCGCTGGGCGGCGTTTGCGTTTTGCAGCGCTTGCCGTCGACGGGCGCCGCGGATAATACGCATCAGCGCGGATCGCGGGTGCCTGCGGAAAACAGAATGAAATGACAGGCACAGCCAAGGCGGCCGAGGTGGATGACGATGACATCGTTCGAATCCTGAAGAGCTGGACGATCGAACAGGCGCTGCCGCTATGGTCTGGCGAGGGCTGGGACGCCGCGCGCGGCGGCTTTGTCGAATGCCTGGGTCCTGACGGCTGCGCGGACGTATCGGCTCCGCGCCGTGTCCGCGTGCAGGCGCGGCAGATTTATTGTTTCGCCAAAGCCGCGCAGCTCGGCTGGTTTGCGCACGGTCGCGACGTCGCCCTGCGCGGGCTCGACTATCTTCTGCTCAAAGCCAAAAGCCCCGACCGGCAACCGGGATTCGTCCACTTGCTGGACGCGGATGGCGCCTGCCTCGATCCCAAGCGGGATACTTACGATCACGCCTTCATACTGCTCGCGCTGGCGACGCTGTATCAACTTACGCGCGACGGGGCGATCAGAGAAGAACTTGACGCGCTGCTCGGTTTTCTCGACGCAAAGATGCGCTCGCCGCACGGCGGTTTTGTCGAGGGCATCCCCGCGACGTCGCCGCGCCGGCAAAACCCGCAAATGCACCTGTTCGAGGCGATGATCGCGGCGTTCGATGCAACCGAGGAAGTGGCTTTCCAGAATCGCGCCGGTGAATTATTTCAGCTTTTCGTCGCGAGCTTTTTCGATGCCCGTCGGGGGGTGCTCGGCGAATATTTCGAGGACGACTGGTCGCCGATCGAACCGCTGGTGGTGGAGCCCGGGCATCAGGCGGAATGGATCTGGCTGCTGAAGGGATTCGAGCGCATCACCGGGTGCCCGACCGGACGGCATCGCGCGCAATTGCTTGCCTCGTCGCTGCGCTATCGCGACGACTTCACCGGCTTTTTGTTCGATGAGGGCGACGCCGACGGCACGGTCAGGAGATTCACGCGGCGGCTGTGGCCGCAGACCGAAATCGCCAAAGCGTGGATCGCGCAGGCCGAAGGCGGAGATACTATCGCGGCCGACCAAGCGACCCGGGCGCTCGGCCATCTCTACCGGGCATACCTACGCCATCCGGTCTCAGGCGGCTGGTATGATCAGTTCGATCGCGATAACAAATCGTTGGTCGCGTCAATACCGGCTTCGTCGTTTTATCACATCCTGTGTGCGGTCACGGAGGCGGACCGCGTTCTGGGCTAGCCACATGATTGGCGAGGCATCCGCTATCCTGCCCTCGCATAGGATGCGGCCCCGCCGGATCGCGCAAAGGTGACGCGGTTGCGGCCCGCGGTTTTCGACGCGTAGAGCGCGGTGTCGGCGGCCGGCATCAGGCTTTTCGGATCGACGCCTTCCCGGCCGATTGCAACGCCGACGCTGGCGCCCACCGTGAGATCAAGCCCATCGATCATGAATGGTTCGGACAGCATCCGGATAATGCGGCGCCCCAGAAGCGTCGCCTCCTCGCGGTTGCCGACCGCCGATTGCACGACGACGAATTCGTCGCCGCCCATCCGCACCGCGAAATCGCCGTCCCGCAGGATGCCGTTCAGCCTGCCGGCCACAGCTTGCAGCAGCGCGTCGCCGACCGGGTGGCCATAGCGATCGTTGACGTCCTTGAAGCGATCAAGATCGATGCTGTGAACGGCGATCAGGTCGCCTTTCGCGCGCGCCCGCGCGGCAACGACCGACAGCCGCTCCTGGAAGCCGAGGCGATTGGCGAGACCGGTCAGGGCGTCCTGCCTGGCGAGCACCGCGAATTCATGTCGTAGCGAAATCTGCGCGACGTTCTGCACGTAGATGAAGCGGACGGTTTCGAAACTTCCGAACAGAAACGCAACCAGGATCACGGCGTAAAACATGTGGTCGCCGGCGTGTACGAGCGCGGTGAATGCCGTGGGGAGCGCAACCAGCATCAGCGCCGGTAGCGCGATTGCGGGACGAACCGAAATGCGGCACACGATGCCGGCGGCATAGCCGAACACCAGCGCCGTCGCGAGCAGTTGATCGGCGGCGTTATCGCCGCAGAAAGCGATCGTGCCAAGCAGGCTGATCAGCCCGGCAAAGGCGAAGCTGCTCCAGGTATACAGCCGCTCCCAGCGGATCGCCTCGACGATTCCGAATGCGCATTTGCCTTTGCGGCGGTGATAGGCGACATCGCAGGCGAGGCGAAACACGGTTACGACCGCCACGACCGCGCTGAATGCGTAGAGCGACAAGTTGCCGGAAGCAGCAGCCATCTGCCCCGACACGGCGATCAGCGTGACGCCGGCTATGGCAAGCGGCACCCGGGTCTGAAACAGCATGTCGACCAGTTCGATTCGGACATTGTCCGGAACTGTCGCGAACAGCTTCTGCCAGAATTTGGTCACCGCACCTCTCCCGAAGCACGACTACCAGCGAAGTCCTAAAGGCAGGTTGTGAAAATTCGTTCAAATTGTCCGCATCCGTCGCCGGAAGCGGGTTGGAAGCGCGGACCAAGATGCAGTGTTAAGAAATCCATAAGACGAAATGCCGGCGGCGGCATCTCCGATGTAAACCGCATTTATTCGGCCGCAAGCGAGGTCTTGCCGCCGAATATGCGTGTCGGAGCCGCAAAGCCGCACGGGGTGCCGTCGATGACCTTGACCTCGTCTTCCCACGGCAGGCGGTAAGTGCCCGCCACCATGTCCTGCATGAACGTGTAGGGGCAGTCCATCGCGCCGCCTTTCACCGCGACATAGCCGCGGTGCCAGAGCTGATATATGTTGTTCTCGACGCCCCAATTGATGCGCGCCTCGCGCACCAGGTCGGGGCGAACCTCCGCGGTGATGATCTCGTCGGCGCGACCGGTGGTGCCGTGCGCGATCACACCGCCATCGAAATTGACGATCATGCCCTCGCCCATCGAATCCCATGAGCCGTCCGAACCGGACATGCAGACGTTCGCCGTCACCATCAGGTTCTGGAACGCGTTGGCCTGGTTGGTGAAGCGCCAGCTTTCGCGGATCGGCGCGGTGTAGCCGGCGGTGCGGATCATGATCTCCGCGCCCTTGTAGGCGCATTCCCGAGCCATCTCCGGGAACATGCCGTCGTGGCAGATGATCAGCGCGAGCTTGGCGCCGTTCGGCCCGTCGATGACGGGAATGCCGATATCGCCGGGCTCCCAGGGCTCGACCGGAATCCACGGATGCATCTTGCGGTAATACAGTTTGATCTCGCCGTGGTCGTCGATGATCAGGCCGGAATTATACGGATTGCCGTGCGGGTTGAATTCCATGATGGAGAAGCAGCCCCAGATCTTATTGTCGATGCAGGCTTTCTTGAACGCCGCGACTTCCGGCCCGTCGAGCCGGCACATGATCGCCGGGTTGGTGTCCATCGACAGGCCGTGCAGCGAATATTCCGGAAACACCACGAGGTCCATGGTGCCGAGATTGCGTCGCGCCTTGCCGACCATGAAGACGATTTTCTCGGTCTGGCGCGCCAGATCCTGTTTGGTGGCGACCACCGGCAACTGAAGCTGCACGACGCCGATTACGACGCCTTCGGGAGATTTGTTGAGACCGCCAAGTCCGTTCATGTGTGCGCTCCGCAATGCGTGGACCTGAAAAAAGAGGTCCGGCTTATGGTTTTGACGCAGCAAAGCGCAGATCGAGCGATCAATACAGCCCAATTTTCGCGCAGGAAATACGCGCGTCCGCCACGCAACGGCCCCTTGCGGTCGGCGCGCCTTGTCCAGGTGCGCCTTTCCATTGCATCTGCCGACGACATCGGATGATATCCGTCGCGTGGCGACCACATTCGCCGACAGATATCGGATCGTTCACAGAACCTTGGTCGCGACCAAAGAAAGTAACCGTCATGGATCATGAACCCGCAGAGTTGCCCGCCCCGCAAACCGTGGAAGTCGCGACGACGCGGTCGATCGAGCTTACGCAGGTTGCGACCCGCAGCGAACACGATCTGCTCGGCAATGCCGACGTCCCGGCCAGTGCGTATTGGGGCATTCATACGCTGCGCGCGGTCGAGAATTTTCCGATCACCGGCGTACCGGTCGGCCATTTCCCGGATTTCGTGCGCGCGCTGGTGCTGGTGAAACAGGCCGCCGCCCGCGCCAACCACCGGCTGGGTCATCTCTCCGCCGAAAAGGCCGCCGCGATCGATCGCGCCTGCGATCTGATCGCAAAGGAGAACCGCTATCACGACCAGTTCGTCGTCGACGCCGTGCAAGGCGGCGCCGGCACATCGACCAACATGAACACCAACGAGGTGATCGCCAACGTCGCGCTGGAAACGATGGGACGAAAGAAAGGCGATTACGCCGCTTTGCATCCCAACGACGACGTCAACATGGCGCAGTCGACCAACGATGCTTATCCGACCGGGCTGCGGCTGGCGATCATTTTCGCTTCAGGCCCATTGATAGAGGCGCTCGACGAACTGGCGCTGGCCTTCAAGTACAAGGCCGTCGAATTCGGCAATATTCTGAAGATCGGGCGCACCCAGTTGCAGGACGCGGTGCCGATGACGCTCGGACAGGAGTTCGACGGTTTCTTTGCCACGATCAAGGAGGACGTCGCCCGCCTCAAGGAGGCCGCGGCGTTCTTTCGCGAGGTCAATCTCGGCGCGACCGCGATCGGCACCGGCATCAACGCCGATCCGCGCTATGCGGCGCTTGCGATCGAGGAACTCAGCCGGCTGTCGCACCAATCGATGGTGCCTGCGGGCAATCTGATCGAGGCCACGTCCGACATGGGCGCCTTCGTGCTGTTCTCCGGCGTGCTGAAACGCGTCGCGGTGAAACTGTCGAAGATCTGCAACGATCTGCGGCTGCTCTCCAGCGGCCCCCGCGCCGGCTTCGGCGAAATCAGGTTGCCGACCGTGCAGGCCGGATCGTCGATCATGCCGGGCAAGATCAATCCGGTGATCCCGGAAGTGGTCAATCAGGTGGCTTATCTCGTGATCGGCAACGATCTCACCATCACCATGTGCGCGGAAGGCGGCCAGCTCCAGCTCAACGCGTTCGAGCCGACGATCGGCTATTGCGTGATGTCGTCGTTGCGGATCATGACGGCCGCGATCACCACCTTGACGAACAAATGCGTGACCGGGATCGAAGCCGACGCCGAACGCTGCCGCTTGTTGGTGGAAGACAGCATCGGCCTCGTGACGGCTTTGGTACCCGCGCTGGGTTACGAGACCTGTTCGCGTGTCGCCAAGCAGGCGCTGGCGCAGAAGCGGCGGGTTGCGGACATCGTGCTGGAAGAAAAGCTTCTGACACCGGAGCAGATCGAACGGCTGTTTCGTCCGGAGGCGATGACCTCGCCGTTGCGTTCAAGCTGACGAAGCAGGATTGCGTGTGTCGATTGAACGAGCTTGCGTGGGCGTCGAGGTTTCTGCAGTGCCAAATCGGTGCCACGGCGAAATTCGCTAGGCTGAATCGTCCCTATGCTTGTAGAATGAATCGTCGCTGTGCTTAAAAGGATGGTGGGCGCACCAGGGCTCGAACCTGGGACCCGGTGATTAAGAGTCACCTGCTCTACCAACTGAGCTATGCGCCCGGAGCCAGTCCGGATGTCCTTTACGGGACGGCGTCGTTTAGCAAAGCAAGTCGGTGATGTCCAGCAATGGGGACGGTTATCCGGGCGCCGTCTCAGGCGCCGTCGGAATCATCGAAACCGCTGTCGAGACAGCGGTTTGCGCGTGATCGGAATACTGTCGAACCGGCGCTACAGCCGATCCGGTCCGGGACCACGATCGCGATCGCGTCCCAAGCCCGTACCACGGTCATCGCGCGGCCCGCGGTCGCCATCGTCCCTGAAATCCTCGCGATGACGGAAGACCTGCTCGCGCCAGCCGCCGCCGACGTGACCGCCGCCATGGGTCAGCACCGCAAGCCGGCGCTTCTGGCCCTCGTCCAGCGTCTTGTACAGCGGGTCCGCGGCATCGGCGATGCGCTTCAGCGCAGCGGCCGTCGTTGCCATCGTGTCGGCGCGCTCGCGCAGCCGGCCAACCGGATCGCCCGGCTTCTGCGCGTCGCGATCGTCGCCGCGCCGCGCATCCATCCGCGCATTGGCGCGCTCGATGCGCAAATTGGCGAAATCGCGCACGGCGGATTCGACCGGCGGCCACAGCTTGTCCTGATCCGGCGTCAGCTTCAGCCCGGCCCTGACGGCGGCGATCCGCGCATCGGCGAAAGCGGTGCGGTCTTCCGGACTTAATCTGGAGAAGCCGTGCTGAAACCACGGACGATGCTGGGCATAGACCGCGGTCGAGCCCGCAATCACCAACGTCGCGACTGCCGCGACAAGAGCTTTCCTCATGTGAACCTCCTTTGAAAGGTCGCGCAAGGATGAGCGCGCGCCAACGGCGTTTCAACTTAAAGGTTGGACAGAAACGGCTCTGTTACGAAGATGTAATGTCGCCAGATCCACGCGCTCAGATCATGCCGAGCTGCCGCGGCAGCCATAGCGATATTTCCGGGACGTAGGTGATCAGCCCAAGAAACACCAGCATCGCGCACAACCACGGCAACACCGCGACGGTGATCTCGCTGATGCCCATCTTGGCGATGCCGCTGGCGATATAGAGATTGAGGCCGACCGGTGGATGGCACAGCCCGACCTCGGTATTGACGATCATCAGGATGCCGAGATGGACCGGATGCACGCCGATCTTGGTGGCGAGCGGAAACAGGATCGGCGCCATGATCAGCAGGATGGACGACGGGTCCATCACATTGCCGGCCATCAGCAGCAGGATGTTGACCACCAGCAGAAACATCCATGGCGAGAAATTCTTGTCGACGATCCACGCCGCCATTTCCTGCGGAATCTGTTCGTGTGTCATCAGGAAGGAGAACAGCACCGCATTGGTGATGATGTAGAGCAGCATCGAGCTCATGCTGGCGGCCTGCAGCAGCACCTTTGGAACCTCGCGCAGCCTCAGCTCCCTGTAGACGAACACGGTGATCGCGAAGGCGTAGACCGCCGCTACAGCCGCCGCCTCGGTCGGCGTGAAAATGCCGCCGTAAATGCCGCCAAGCACGATGACGATCAACAGGAGGCCCCACAGGCTCTCGCGGAACGCGCGCCATTGCTGCGCCAGGCTCGCGCGCGGCATGCGCGGATATCCGTCGCGGCACGCGATAAACCAGGTCACCGCCGCCAGCATCAGCGCCAGCATGATCCCCGGTACGATGCCAGCCATGAACAGCGCGCCGATCGAGGTATTGGTGGAGACGCCGTAGAGCACCAGGATGATCGACGGTGGCACCAGAATGCCGAGCGCGCCGGATGTCGAGATCACGCCGACGCCGAAACGACGCGGATAACCGTGCTCGACCATCGCCGGCATCATGATCGAGCCGATCGCCACCACGGTGGCGACGCTCGATCCCGAAATTGCCGCGAACATCGCACAGGCCGCGACACCGGCAAGCCCCAGCCCCCCAGGCAGATGCCCGACCACCGACGTCGTGAAATCGATCATGCGCCGGGCGACGCCGCCGCGGGTCAGGAACGTTCCGGCAAGGATGAAGAACGGGATCGCCATGATGCCGAAATTGTCGAGCCCGGAAAACAGTTTCAGCCCGACGCTTTCGATCGGCACCTGCGTCATCGTGAACAGGAAAGTCAGCACGGTGAGGCCGAGCGAGATCGAGATCGGCATGCCTGTGAGCATCAACGCGAACAGCAATCCGAAAATCAGCGCCGCGCTCATCACGCCTCTCCCAGCGCGATCGGCGCCTTGGGGCTGGTGACTTCGATGCCTTCGACATTGGTGGCGTCATGGTGGGGTAGTTTATCGGTGCGGTGATACGCCCATGATACCTGCAGGAAGCGGAAGCACATCAGATAGGAGCCAAGCGGGATGCACGCATAGACGATCCAGCTCGGCAGTTCGAGATCCGGCGAGACCTGGTCGGTCTGCATCAGCTCATGGACGAATTTCGCGCCCATGCTGCCGACGATGAAAGTGAACAGCGCCCCGCCCAGCAGCCCGAACAGGACGACGCGCTTTTGCCAGCGCGGATCGAGGCGGTTGATCAGCACGTCGACACCGACATGGATGCCGGTACGCACGCCGTAGGCGGCGCCGAATTTCGCCATCCAGATGAACATGTAGATGCACAATTCCTGCGCCCAGGAAATGCGGATGCCGATCAGATAGGGATAGAGCAACGAAACGCCGGTGCCGAACCGATGCACGACGGAGACGAAGATCAGGAGCGTCGCCGCCGCCATCAGCGAGGTGATCAGGATTTCCTCGAGCCGATCAAGGATGCGAAGAAACATCGGGGCCCTTGCATGCTGTCGATGCCGGCGCGCGCGTCCCTGCGCGAGCAATCCGGACTCGCGAAAATTCGGGAACGGCGCGTGCCGGTCAGTGGCTGGCGCCGCCGGTCTCTTTCAGAAATTCGTCGATCAGCGGCTGGCCGACGCGGCCGGCGATCTCTTTATAGACCGGCTCCATCGCCTTGCGCATCGCGGCGTCCTGCTCCGGCGTCAGCGTGACGATCTCGGTCTTGCCGGCCTTCTTGATCTCGGCGAGCGCGTCTTCGTTTTCCTTGGCCGACTGGCCGTTGCCATAGGCGGTGGCTTCTTTCATTGCCCTGTCGAGTTGGCCGCGCACATCGCCCGGCAGGCCATCCCAGAACTTCTTGTTCACCACCACCACATAGCCGATGTAACCGTGATTGGTGAGCGTGAGGTACTTCTGCACCTCGTGCATTTTCTGGGTGTAGATGTTGGACGCGGTATTCTCCTGGCCGTCCACCACGCCGGTTTGGAGCGCCTGGTAGACTTCGCCGAACGCCATCACCTGAGGAATGGCGCCGAGCCCGCGGAACTGGGCTTCCAGCACCTTCGACGATTGAATGCGGAATTTCAGTCCCTTGTAGTCGGACGGCGCGACCAGCTTCTTGTTGGCGCTCATTTCCTTGAAGCCGTTGTCCCAATAAGCGAGGCCGGTCATGCCCTTCGGCTCCAGCAATTTCAGGAGCTTCGCGCCGAGCGGGCCGTCGGTCACCTTGCGCAGCGTCGCAAGGTCGGGAAGGATGTAGGGCAGATCGAACACTTCGAACTCGCGGGTACCTATCGGACCAAATTTGGAATTCGACGGCGCCAGCATCTGAACCGCGCCGAGCTGAAGTGCTTCGAGTTCTTCCTTGTCCTTGTACAGCGTCGAGTTCGGATAGACCTCGACCTTCACCTTGCCGCCGGTGTATGTCTCCGCCAATTCCTTGAACTTGTCGGCGGCGAGCCCCTTCGGCGTGTTGGATGCCACGACGTGGCTGAACTTGATGACGATCGGCGCCTGCGCCAACGCCAGCTCCGCGCTCGCAAGCATCGCGGCGAACGCCACGGCAAGGATCGATGGTCGCATGGGTCTCTCCCGGATCGCTTTAAAGGAGCTCGTGAGGCGGCTCCCATTTTTATGCCAGCCGCAGCAATACAGAGAAGCCGTCGCAAACGCCATTGCCCTTTGCAGGCGCAAGCATTCACTCTTGCCGCAACGCAAAAGCGGCGACGCGGGGCAATCCCGCTCGCCGCGCGAAGAGAAACTCGGCGATCAGCCTGCTGCTGCGGCCGGCAGATCGCGCTGGCGCTTCATCACGATCTTGTTGAGCGCGCCGAGATAGGCCTTGGCCGATGCCACCAGCGTATCGGGATCGGCCGCGCGTGCAGTCATCGAGCGGCCTTCATGCGACAGCCGCACCGACACTTCGGCCTGCGCGTCGGTGCCTTCGGTGACGGCGTGCACCTGGTACAATTCCAGCTTCGCCTCGTGCGGCACCAGCGCCTTGATGCAGTTGAAGACCGCATCCACCGGGCCGTTGCCTTCGGCTTCCTCGATCCTGATCGCGCCGTCGATATTCAGCTTCATCGTCGCGCGCTGCGGACCGTGCGTGCCTGCGATCACCGTGAGCGAGGCGAGCTTGATGCGGTCATGCGACGCGGCGATCTCCTGATCGACCAGCGCCTCGATATCCTCGTCGTAGATGTCCTTTTTGCGGTCGGCCAGCGCCTTCATGCGCGCGAACGCGTCCTCCAACTGGTTGGCGCCGAGCTTGTAGCCCATTTCCTCCAGCTTGTGGATGAAGGCGTGGCGGCCGGAATGTTTACCGAGTACCAGCGAGGACTGCTTCAGTCCGACCGATTCCGGCCTCATGATCTCGTAGGTCGAGGCATCCTTCAACACGCCGTCCTGATGGATGCCGCTCTCATGCGCGAACGCGTTGCGGCCCACGATCGCCTTGTTGTACTGCACGGGAAACGAGGTCGCCGCCGATACCAGCTTGGAAGCACGCGTGAGCATGGCGGTATCGATCTTGTTCCAGTACGGAAAGCGGTCGTTGCGCACATTGATCGCCATCACGACTTCCTCGAGCGCGGCGTTGCCCGCCCGTTCGCCGATGCCGTTGACGGTGCATTCGATCTGCCGTGCGCCGCCGGCGAGCCCGGCGAGAGAATTTGCCACCGCCATGCCGAGATCGTTGTGGCAATGCACCGAGAATACCGCCTTGTGGGAGTTCGGCACGCGGGTGATCAGCTCGCGCATGAAGGCGGTGTATTCGTCCGGCGTGGTGTAGCCGACGGTGTCGGGGATGTTCACCGTGGTGGCGCCCGCCTTGATCACCGCCTCGACGATGCGGCAGAGAAATTCCATCTCGCTGCGGGTGCCATCCTCAGCCGACCATTCGACATCGTCGATGTGATTGCGCGCGCGCATCACGTTCGCGACCGAGGTTTCGATCACCCGCTCCGGCGTCATGTTGAGTTTGACGCGCATGTGCAGCGGCGACGTCGCGATCACCGTGTGAACGCGTCCGCGCCGCGCGGCTTTGACCGCCTCGGCGCAGCGGTCGATATCGTTGGGATGCGCGCGCGACAGCCCGGCGATGATCGCGTTCTTCGAGCGCTTGGCGATCTCGTGCACCGCCTGGAAATCGCCTTCCGACGTGATCGGAAATCCGGCCTCGATCACGTCGACGCCCATGGTGTCGAGCATTTCCGCGATCTCGAGCTTCTCCTCGAAGCTCATGGTCGCGCCGGGGCACTGCTCGCCGTCGCGCAACGTGGTGTCGAATATGATGACGCGGTCCTTGTCGGACTTCGATGTGGCGGTCATGCGATGATCCTTCTGGTCGTGGCGCCGATATCGGCGGCTTTCGGGCTGGCTGGTCTTCCGCAACCCCTGAGTGCCCAGGCGCAATCGCCCAGACGGCCCTCAGGGGCGGATAAGAAGCAGCAGCCCGCCCAGACGAAGCGCGGACGAGGGCGCACAGGCGGACGCGTCGGAACGGGCGGCAATGGCCGTCCCGCCGATCATGTCCGAACCATCACCGCAAGTCGACATTACCACACCTTCCGCCCGCATCGTCGGTCACAACCGTTTAAGGATGATTGACGGCCGCGGATCGGACCGTTCTAGACGACAAAGCCGATGCGTCGCAACGCCAAAAGATGGGCAGCCTGGCTGACCTAGTCGCTTTGCCGATGCGAACTATCATTCAGCCTCGTCTGCAGCCTTCGCCGGGGCACCGGGCTGCGGGGCCTCGGCGGTTTCTGCTTGCACCACCGGTATATTCTTGGCGCGCGCGGGTTTGCGCCGCGGCTTGCCCTCGTGCTCCAGCGCGGTGCGGACCTTGCCGAACTCGCGCCTCGTCCCCGGCGCAGCCTTTGGAAACCGCAAATTCAGCCGCTCCAGCGCGCTGACGATCGTCGAACTGATCACCACGCGGGCGAACCATTTGTGATCCGACGGCACGATGTGCCACGGTGCTGTCGCCGATGACGTGTGAGCGACCATGTCCTGGTAAGCGGCCTGATAGCGATCCCACAGCGCGCGCTCGGCCACATCGCCCATCGAGAATTTCCAGTTCTTCGCCGGCTCGTCGAGCCGGTCCAGAAACCGCTCGCGTTGTTCTTCCTTCGACACGTTGAGGAAGAACTTCAGTACCAATGTGCCGTTGCGCGACAGATAGCGCTCGAACGCGACGATATCCTCGAAACGGTCATGCCAGATCTGCTTCGTCACCAGCACGCGCGGAATTTTCTGTTTGGCGAGAATCTCCGGGTGCACGCGCACCACCAGCACTTCCTCATAATACGAACGGTTGAAGATGCCGATGCGGCCGCGTTGCGGCAGGCTGATCATCGAGCGCCACAGATAGTCGTGATCGAGCTCGGTCGCGGTCGGCGTCTTGAACGAATAGACCTCGCAGCCCTGCGGATTGACGCCGTCGAACACGCTTTTGATCGCGGAATCCTTGCCGGCAGCGTCGATGCCCTGAAAGATCAGCAGCAGCGACCATTGATCCTGCGCATAGAGCTTTTCCTGAAAGTCTCCGAGCCGCTTGCGGTTCGCCTCGATGATCTTCTCGCCCTTGTCCTTGTCGAGCCCGCCCTTCTCGTGCGGCTTGTACGCCTTGAGGTGAAACTTCTCAGAACCATCGACGCGAAACGGCTCGACATAGGATTTCAGCTTATCGGCGAGCGATTCGGATGATCTGGCTTTGTCGGTCATGACTCAAAACTCCCGGTTACGCGAAAGCTATCGCGCCGGCTGCGCGGGCGCCAGACCGGTCAGCGGCTCGCCGCCACCACGTGGTCGATGAACGCGGTGACGAAACGCGGCATGGTCGGCGCGAAGTCGCGGCGGTCGCGGACCAGATGGATCGCAGCCAGCTCCGGCGAGGCTTGCGCGGCGATGTTGGCGACGAGTTTCGCGCGCAACGCTTCGCCCGGCAGGTCGACCTCGAGCACGCGCAGCATCGCGATCATGGAGCCGGTCACCACGACGTCCCAATGCTCGGCGGCGCGGTAGTCCGCCTCCGACAGCCAGGTTTCCTCCAAGACCTCGCGCGCGACGCTGCCAGCGATATCGACGCGGTCGCCGCGCAGATCGTCGAGGTCCGGCGTGCCGCCCGGGAAATACACCCTTCCCGCGTTGGCGGTATGCTTCGCCATCTCGCCGAGCGGAAAAGCGCCATCGTGGCTTCGCAGCACTCCCATGCCGAAACCGTTGAACACGCTGTTGTCGGGAAAGTCCCAGTCGCGCCACGCGAGAAAACTGGCGAAATCGGTTTTGAAGTACTCGGCGCCGAGGCGGCCGGGCGTGAAGACCGGGTTGCGGCACAGCAGCACCTGTCCGTTCCAGAGTTTCGGCTTCTCGGCCTTTTTCCGCGCAAAATGCGCGTCGATCTCGGCGCGCCGTTCGACGGCGAATGGCCAGATCCAATTGCCGCAGACGAGATCGAGTTGCGTCACCCGGTGGATGGACACTGCAGATGTCATGGCCCCGGCGATACGATGCGGTCCGATTACTTCGCGCTGGTTCCGGTGGTCGCGCCCGAGCGTTCGACGAAACGATTGGTATAAGTCCTGGTCACGTCGATATTGGCGCGGGCAACGTCCGGCGAACTCTCGCTGAAGACCGCGAGAACGGCGGCAGCACCTTTCGGGTCCATCAGTCCGGTTTGCGAATACATCGGAATGGTGTTCTTCAGCGCGGCGATGTAGAGCGCCTTGTCCTTGCCGACGGCTTCGGGCGGCATTTTGGCCATGATCTCTTCCGGTGAATGCGAATGGACCCATTTGAGCGTGTTGAGGATCGCGTCCGTCAGCGCCTGCGCTTCCTTTTCGTGCGCGGCAAGCCACGCCGTGGTCGCATAAAGCGCGCCGCCGGGATAATCGCCGCCGAACACCGACTGGGTATCCTGCTGATTCCGCGTGTCGCTTAGGATGCGCAGGTCCGCGTGTCCGCCCTGCAGCACGGTGACGGCCGGATCGAGCATGACCGCAGCGTCGATCTGGCCCTGCTCCATCGCCGCCACCGCCGTGGCGCCCAGCCCGACGCCGATCACCGCGACGCTCATCGGATCGACGCCGTTTTTCTTCAGCAGATATTTGAGAAAGAAATCGGTCGAGGAGCCCGGCGCGCTGACGCCGACCTTCTTGCCGGCAAGATCCTTGATCGAAATGATCTCGGAGGCATGTCCCGGCGACACCACCAGCACCAGCCCAGGATAGCGGTCGTAAACGACAAAGGATTGCATGTCCTGCTTCTTGGCCGCAAGATTGACGCAGTGGTCGAAATAGCCGGACACCACGTCCGCGCTGCCGCCGAGCACGGCCTTCAACGCGTCGGAGCCGCCCTTCAGGTCGACCAGTTCGACGCTCAGGCCGACTTTGTCGAATTCGCCGAGCTGTTTGGCGAGCACCGTCGGCAGATAGCAAAGACAGGCGCCGCCCCCGACCGCGACGGTGATCCTGGTCTGCGCCGGGGCAAGGCTCGGCATCAGCATCGACGCCAGCAGCGCTGCGAACAGTCTGATCGAGTTGATTCGCACGAGGCGCTCCTTGATGGGCCGATTGCCTACACGATAGAGCAAAGCCGCAGCGGACTCTATAGCGTCCGGCGATCGAGCGGCTCGACAATCAGGAACGCCGATCCGCGGCCTTCGGCCGCCACGCCAGCAGCCGGCGCTCCACCATCGAGACACCGAGATCGATCAGGATCACAAACGCCGACAGCACCACCATGCCTGCGAATACGCCAGCGACGTCGAACACGCCCTCGGCCTGCTGGATCAGATAGCCGAGCCCCGCGGCGGAGCCGAGATATTCGCCGACCACCGCGCCGACAACGGCGAAGCCGACCGAGGTGTGCAGCGAGGAAAACATCCATGACAGCGCCGATGGCCAGAACACGTGCCGCATCAACTGGCGCTCGCTCATGCCGAGCATCCGCGCATTGTCGACCAGCGTCGAGCTGGTTTCCTTCACGCCCTGGTAGACGTTGAAGAACACCACGAAGAATACCAGCGTGACGCCGAGCGCCACCTTCGACCAGATGCCGAGCCCGAGCCAAAGCGCGAAGATCGGCGCCAGTACGACGCGCGGCAGCGCGTTGACCATCTTGACATACGGATCGAACACCGCGGCGACGCGCGGTTGCCGTGCGAACCAGAAGCCCACCAGCACGCCGCCGAGCGAGCCGATCGCAAACGCCAGCACCGATTCCACGAGTGTGATCAGCAGGTGTTTCCAGATCACGCCGCTGACGAACCAGGCGACGATCTTTGCCGCGACGTCGACCGGATTGGAAAAGAAAAACGGCGGCAGCAGGATGCGGCCGAACATCGGCACCGAACTCAGCAATTGCCACGACGCCAGCGCCACGACCGCGACGGTCAACTGACTGATCAGCAGCGTCAGGCGCGACATCGCTGCGCTCCAGAATTCTTCCCCGCCGCTCGCGGGAAAACGCCGGGGCGGGCCGTGCTCAGGTCGGTGCCGCCGGTCATGTCGCCGCCACCTGCGCATAGCCCTTCATCACTTCGTCCCGCAGCACGCGCCAGATCTGGCGATGCAGCGCATGAAATTCCTTGTCCATCCGTATCTCGAAGTTGTCGCGGGGCCGCGGCAGTCGCACCGGCCAGTCGCCGATGATGCGCGACGACGGTCCCGCCGACATGATCACCACGCGGTCGGCCAGCGCGATCGCTTCTTCGAGATCATGGGTCACGAACAGCACGGCCTTGCGATCCGCGCTCCACAGCTCCAGCAGCAGATTGCCCATGATCTGTCGGGTCTGCGCGTCGAGCGGGCCGAACGGCTCGTCCATCAGCAAAATGGTCGGATTGCGGATCAACACCTGCGCGAGGCCGACGCGCTTGCGCTGGCCGCCCGACAGCATATGCGGGTAGCGGCCGCCGAATCCGCCCAGTCCAACCGCGGCCAGCCAGCC
>CAXUBE010000009.1:0-29746 GCA_964249215.1 uncultured Rhodopseudomonas sp.
CCCCTACACCGCGGCGGCGATCGCCGCGATCGCGTTCGGCCGCCGCACCATGCCGGTCGACGGCAACATCGAGCGCGTGGTGTCGCGGCTTTACGCGGTCGAGGAATCGCTGCCGAAGGCCAAGCCGCGGATTCAGGCGCTGGCCGCCACGCTGTTAGGACCCTCTCGCGCGGGGCGCGACGGCAAGAGCCGCGCTGGAGACAGCGCGCAGGCGCTGATGGATCTGGGCTCGGCGATCTGCACGCCGAAAAAACCCGCCTGCGCGCTGTGTCCGATCAACGATGATTGCGCGGCGCGGCTGCGCGGCGATCAGGAGACGTTTCCGCGCAAGGCGCCGAAAAAGACCGGCGTCCTCCGTCTCGGCGCCGCCTTTGTGGTGACGCGCGGCGATCACTTGCTGGTGCGCAGCCGCGTCGCCAAAGGCCTGCTCGGCGGCATGACCGAAGTACCGACATCGGAGTGGAGCGCGGCGCTATCCGACGATGCGGCGCTGGCGCAGGCGCCGGAGGTTGCGTGCGTCGGGCTTTGGCATCGCAGGGCTGGCGTGGTGCGGCACGTTTTCACGCATTTCCCGCTGGAGCTTGCGGTCTATGTCGCGCGTGCGCCGGCGAACAGCCTTGCCCCGGACGGCATGCGCTGGGTGTCGATCGCGACGTTGCAGGACGAGGCGCTGCCCAATCTGATGCGCAAGGTGATCGCGCATGGGCTCGGCCGGGATCGAAGTCGTTAGAACGGCTTGACGATTCCCACGCGGGGAATGAGCGTCAGCAGCGCGGCAAGCGTCAGCGTTGTTTTGTTGTCCGGGGCGATCAGAGGCGTCGGCTGCGCCGCAGGCAGCAGCTTCACGGCATGCAGCATCAGGATCATGCAAACCGCCCAGGACGACATCCACCGCGCATAGTCGTAGACCACCGCGAAGATCACCAGATAGCCGAGCGAGATCGCGATCAGCAACGCCAGAATGATGCGGCGATGAGCGGGCGCGGCGATGGCGCGGATCGCATCGCGGTAATAGCCGATCAGCGGCGCGTGCAACGCGATCAGCAGCGCATAGAACCACGACACCTTCAGGTTCAGCGGCAGCATCGCCTGGGTACCGGCGATCTCGTCGGCGATCGTGCGATACCACAGCAGGTGGTAGACGATTGCGCCGGTGTCGCTGCCGCCGCGGCCCATGCGGCCGAGAAGATGTGCCTCGAACGCCTCCGGCGTCGCATGCACCGCGCCGAAAAACTGGGTGTAGACGAACGCCGCCGGGATCGCCACGGCGAACGCATGGGCGGCCGCGATATCGGCCGTCCGCGGCGTGCGGATCAAGAAATAGCGGATCAGCACGATCGAGCCGATCGTCGGGATATAAAGCAGCAAATGAATCTGATGGATCGCGATCAGAGCGAGCGCGCCCAGCGTCGCAAGGACCATATAGAGTAACGAGCGCGCCGGGACGAGCAGCAGCACGATCGCCAGCATGCATCCGAAGATGTCGAAATAGCCGACCGCCTTGATGAAGTTTTTGAAAAAGAACGGCGATCCGATGACGAGCACGAACAGCGGCAACGTGGCTTGCGAGAAACCGAAGCTCGTCCTGAACAGCCGCAGATAAAGCGCCAGCGTGATGGCGATCACGAGGCTGCCCAGGATCACCACCGACGTCGGCGGCACCTTGTCCATGACCAGCGAGAGCAACGCGCCGATCAGGCCGCGCCTGACGAAGCCGAAATGGTAATCGACCAGCAGGTGGATGTAGGTGATGTTCGGCAGGTCGGGAATTTTCGCGATCAGGCTGGCCGCCATGATGACGATGTCGAGGCCGAGCAGCCAGCGCCAGATGTTGGTCATGCCCCGTGGTTTTCGCTCCCGCGATGCCATGCGCATGAGGTCATGCCCATCGGCATGAAATGGCACATGGCAGCGGGATTGGCGACAAAAAAGACCTGAGGCGGCGGCGGCCTCAGACCGCCGCCATCTGGCTGCGGATTTCGGCGCGCAGATCGTCGATCAGCCGTAGGCCCTTTTTGGTCTCGACGTGCCAGAAGGTCCAGCCGTTGCAGGCCTCGGACCCCTGCGCGACCGCGCCGATGCGGTGGATCGAACCGACCTTGTCGCCGAGCATGATGGCGCCGTCGGCGCGCACCAGAGCGCCGTGGCGCTTCTTCACATCGACCAGCCTGGTGCCGGGCGAGATCATGCCGCGCTCGACCAGTTCGGAAAACGCCACGCGCGGCGCGCTGCGCGCGGTCATGAACGGCGCCAGCGTCGCCTCCGGCAGCGGCTCGATCGCGGCGATGCGCGCCTGCGCGGCGGCGGCGTAACCAGCGTCGCGCTCGAAGCCGATGTAGTGGCGGCCCAGACGCCTGGCGACCGCGCCAGTGGTGCCGGTGCCGTTGAAAGGATCGATCACCAGATCGCCGGGCTTGGACGACGACAGCAGCACGCGCGCCAGCAGCCCCTCCGGCTTCTGCGTCGGATGCACCTTCTTGCCGTCGCAGCCCTTGAGCCGTTCCTCGCCGGTGCACAACGGAATCAGCCAGTCGGAGCGCGCCTGCACGTCCTCGTTGGCGGCCTTGAGCGCCTCGTAGTTGAAGGTGTAGCCCTTGGCGTGCTCGTCGCGCGCCGCCCAGATCATGGTCTCATGCGCGTTGGTGAAGCGGCGGCCGCGGAAATTCGGCATCGGATTGGTCTTGCGCCAGACGATGTCGTTGAGCACCCAGAAGCCTAAGTCCTGCATCACGGCGCCGACGCGGAAAATATTGTGGTAGGAGCCGATCACCCACAGCGTCGCCGACGGCTTCATGACGCGGCGGCAGGCCAGCAGCCAGGCGCGGGTGAAATCGTCATAGGCGGCGAACGAAGAGAATTTGTCCCAGTCGTTGTCGACCGCGTCGACGTGCGATTCGTCGGGGCGTTTCAATTCGCCTTTGAGCTGCAGATTGTACGGCGGATCGGCGAACACCAGATCGACGCTGGCGGGGGGCAGTTTCGACATCTCGGCGACGCAGTCGCCGACGATGATCCGGCAGTCCGGATCGGACGGAAATTTAGTGCGGGGCGCCTTTGCAGACGCCCCGCGACGCGACACAACCATGACTCAAATACTCTGACTCAGGCGACGCTGTCGGCGACGCGGGACTAAACAACCGACTGTCGATACATTGCCCGGGCAAAGTAAAAATCGGCTTAAGGGCCCCGACGAACGCGAGCGCGTCGAGCAAAAACATCCGGCGCCGCGCCGCGGGTTTTTGACAGTGCGCGGCGTTTGCGTCGCTGGACCGCGATGGGGGCGATGCGGCGATGCTGTCTCCTCCAACAGGTCGGTCGCACTAGGCAATAATTGCCGATCGGGTTAATGCTGCGGATGACGGATACAATGCGCCGTTGCCGCGTTATGTGACGGCGCCGGGTGCCGCCGGCGCGAACAGGGGACAAGCCGATGCGTTACGACGACTTCCGCCGCAGCGACGACATCGACGACCGCCGCGACGACAGCGGCGGGGGTGGCGGCGGTTTCGGCATTCCGATGGGCGGAGGCGGCCTCGGCATCGGCACGATCGTCGTGCTCGGCCTGATCGGCTGGGCCACCGGCATCGATCCCCGCATTCTGATCGGCGGCGCCGAAATCCTCACTGGCGGCAATGATTCGTCGACCTATCAGTCCGACCGCCGCGCCGCGCCCGCCAAGCCGGGCGCGCCGACCGACGAGATGGGCAACATGATCTCCGGCATCCTCGGCGAGATCGACGACCGCTGGAGCGAAATCTTCAAGGACAGCGGACAGAGCTACACCGGTCCGCGCATCGTGCTGTTTCGCAACGCCACCAATGGCGGACGCTGCGGCCGCGCCGACGCGGCGATGGGGCCGTTCTACTGTCCGCCGGAAAAGCAGATCTTCCTCGACACCAATTTCTTCCGCCAGGTCGAGACCCGCTTTCACGGCTGCTCAGGCAACGCCTGCAAGTTCACCGCGGCGTATATCATCGCGCACGAGGCCGGCCACCACATCCAGAACCTGCTCGGCATCCTGCCGCGGGTGACGCGGCTGCAGCAGCAGGCCGGCGACAAGGCCGAGGCCAACGCGCTGCAGGTGAAGGTCGAGTTGCAGGCCGATTGCCTGTCCGGCGTCTGGGTCAACCGGGAAGAGAAGAAGCGGCCGGGCTTTCTGGAGTCGGGCGACATCGACGCCGCGCTGACCACGGCGTCCGCGATCGGCGACGATACGCTGCAGCGCCAGGCCACCGGCCGCGTGGTGCCGGATTCCTTCACGCACGGGTCGGCCGAACAGCGCAAGCGCTGGTTCATGACCGGTTTTCAGCAGGGCACGGTGCAGGCCTGCAACACGTTCGGGGCGGAGCGGTTGTGAGTTCAAGTATGATCAACAGGGCGTTTGCCTCGCATATTGACGTCATCATCCGCGGAGCGGATGACCCGGTATTCCGCGAAGCCGAGTTTCGATGGCTGACGGTCCATCATATCGGGTCGCCGGGTCGAGCCTAGCGATGACGGCGATTTGCCGAAAGGTCGAATGAATGCCCTCTGAGAGCCAACCCCGGCACTTCGTCCCGCTCGGCATCGCGGTATTGACGGTGTCGGACACCCGCGCGCTCGCCGACGACAAATCCGGCCAGACCCTGATCGATCGGTTGACCGCGGCAGGCCATGCGCTGGCCGCGCGCGACATCGTTCCCGATGACGTCGACGTCATTCAGGGCGTGGTGGCGGCGTGGATCGCGGACCCGGGCATCGATGTGATCATCACCACCGGCGGCACCGGCTTCACCGGCCGCGACGTCACGCCCGAGGCGATCGAACCGCTGTTCGAAAAACGGATGGACGGGTTCTCGATCGCGTTTCATATGCTGAGCCACGCCAAGATCGGGACCTCGACGATCCAGAGCCGCGCCACCGCCGGCACCGCGGGCGGGACCTTCATCTTCTGCCTGCCGGGCTCGCCGGGCGCCTGCCGCGACGGCTGGGACGGCATCCTCAGCCATCAGCTCGACTACCGCACGCAGCCGTGCAATTTCGTCGAGATCATGCCCCGGCTCGACGAGCATCTGCGCCGGCCAAAGGCCAAGGGCGCGTCGGCGTGAGCGGCTTCAATCGACGCCGGGCGCTTCAGAACGGGCGTTCATACGTTTGCCGCGAGCGACATAAACGCGTTTGATTTGCGAGCCGCAAGGCTTATTGCTGCGGGTGAGGATTGCGACATTTATGTAATGTCTTCAACTATCAAACGTCCAATTCGGCCGCCAGTTGCGGCTCGGCCAGCGTGCCCTGCCCGGCGGCGAGACCACCTTGTGCGGCGTCGAGACATAGACGTCGTTCGACCACCGCATCAGGCAATCTCCTATGTTGCAGACGAACGCGTCCGCGATCACCGGCGCGTCGAGCCAGCGGCCCGAACGGTCGCGCACCATCAGCCCGCCGACCGCGTCGGTCGCCAGCAGCGTGACGTTGCCGTAATCGGTATGCACGCCGGCGCCGAGCTGGCCGTCGGCCAGCGGCGCCCCGGCCGGCGGATAATGCAGCAGCCGCAGCGTCGCGATCGGCTTGTCGAGCTTGGCCTCGAAAAAATCCGCCGGCAGGCCGAGGTCGAGCGCAAAGCCGCGGTGCAGATCGCGTCCGAGCCGCCAGACCCGGTTGAAATAGTCCAGCATGGTGTCGCGAAAGCCGGGCATCGGCGGCCATAGATTGGCGTCGCGAAACGGCGCGCGCGCCACAAGCTCCGGATCGTCGGGCGCCAGTTCGAGGCCGATGTTGAACGCCTCCTTGACGTCGGCCGGTTTGCCGGGATCGAGCGCCTCGCCGCCGAGCCTGATGTAGCCGCGGTTGCCGCCGGGCCCGCTGAACGACGCGGCCTCGCGGATCGCCGCCGGTCCTGAAAACAACGCGGCGGATTTGTCGAACACATCCGCGCGTAGCGTGGGCGCAATGCCGTGGCGGATCACATAGAAAAAGCCGACGTCGCGACAGGCCCGGCCGAGCTCGGCTGCGACCGCGCGCATCTGCTCATCAGAGCCGTTCAACAATGGCGCGACGTCGATCACGGGAATGGCGCTCACGGCATATCCTTGGTTCGCAACGCAGCATCTTGGCTGGCCGCGCTCCGCCCGATCAAGCAATAAGCGTGCCCCAAATTCTAACCGTCGCGATGCAGTTCACCGCCACGCAGCGATTTGTGATGAGCGCTCAGGTCCGGAGCAAGTCCGGATCGTCGAACAATTGCTCCGGCGAAAAGGGGCGCGCGATCAGGCCGTCCTCGACCATGTAGCGGACGATCACCTCCAGCATCGCGCGATTCTTGGCAAGCCCCGCCGGCCAGTAATCCTTGCCGAGCATGCGCTCGGTCTGCAGCAGGCTCTCGAGCTGCCACGGCAGCACGGTCGACAGCGCCGCCGAATCGAACAGCCGCTCGCGCGCGATCAGTTGCGCCTCGGCGAACGCCTCATACACCGCCCCCAGCAGGCCGGGATTGGCCTCGGCAACCCGACGCTTGACCGCGACAAGATGCATCGGCGGGAAAATATGCGCCTTGGCGAAGTAAGCGAGGTCGACCTCGATCGGATTGTCGAACAGCCGACGCACGTCGGGCGACGGCCATGTACTCGGCGCCCGTGCGGTGTACAGCGCGTCGATCTCGCCGCGTGCAAGCAATTCGGCGAGGCTCGCATCGTTGCGCTGCTCGTGCACGAAGCGGTCGGGATGGATTTGCGGATGCTCGTCGCCGCGGCGCGCGGCTTCGAGCCCGCCTGAGACGTAGATCGGCGCCGTGCGCGGCAGATCGAAATGATCGTGAAAGATGCCGCGCAGCCAGACGGCGGCGGCCATGTCGAACACCGGCACGCCGATGCGCCTGCCGGCGAGGTCGGAGGGCTTGCCGATGCCGGCGTCGGCGTTGACGAACACGCAGGAAAAGCGGAAATGACGCGACGGAAACACCGGCACCGCGACGTAAGGCCGATCCGGGCGCTCCATCATGCGCAGATAGGACGACAGCGGAAATTCGCAGCAGTCGAAGCTGTGGCGCGTGAGCTGTTCGTTGAACAGCGCCTGCACGCCCATCAGCGTCACATCCGCGTCGACGCCGGCGATGGCGACCTCGCCGTTCGCGATCGGCCGGGTGCGGTCGGAATCACTAACGCCGATTTTCAAAGGCAATCCGGCCATCTTCTCGTTCTCCCGTGGCAGTGCCCGCCAACCGTTTCATCAGCACATCGAGCAATTCGGGCAATGCCAGCGGCGTCGCGTTGGCGCCGCCGCGCGCGTAGATCGCGGTGGCATGCGCGATGTCGACCTGCATGCGCTGCGCCAGCCGCCGCACCGCCTGCTTGCAGTCGTCCGGCAGCGGCAGACAGGCGATCCGCAATTCCTCGGCGAGGCGATCGTTCGCGCCGATCAGAGCCAGTTGCTTGTTGGCCACCTTGCGGGACATCGCGACGCGATGGAGCGCGCGCTCGTCGCGCGCCAGCACGAAGCTGCGATGGGTCAGGCCCGGCGCGACCCACGACACGATGTCGGTGTAGCTGTGACCGATGCGCGCGACCACGTTGGCGAGGATACGCGCCATCTCGTTGTGCATGACGACGTAGGCGCGGCGTTCCTCGTCGCCCCATTTCCAGCGAGTCGGCGAAATCCGGACCGCCGTGCAGTCGGCGCGCCACGGCGAGACGGCGTTGCCGCGATTTTCGAACAGCCCGGGATCGTCATAGGCCACCGCCGGCGACGGCTTGCCGCGATACTCCGCGACGTGCTCGTAGGGCACGACGGCCATCGGCTCGGAAATCACCATGCGATGCAGAACGGTGCCGCGGCCATCGATCAGAGGCGACAGGTTCAGCACGTCCTGCGAGAACAGCGGCGCGAGCCGCGCCTGCAGCTCTTGCGGCAGATACAGCCGCCCCGACGGGCGAAAGCCTTCGTCGAGCAGGCGCTGGTTGATCGCAATATGCTCGGTCGAAAACGGGTACGGCTTGGTCTTGGTGCACGGCATGAACAGCAGCACGCGGCGCTCGGCCTGCGGCAGCACGGGCGCGTAGTCGTTCTGGATGAAGTCCAGCCATTGCGCGATCCGCGGATGCGCCAGCGAATCCACATTGTCCTGCGGACAGTAGAGGCACAGCGAACCATCGACCTCGAACGGCCTCTCGATCTTGAGTGCGGATTCCGTCAGGCGCTTGGCGCGATCGTCAACGGTCACCATGCTCGGTCAATCCTTTGCGATGCGCGCCGCGACGTCTGCGACCGTTGACGCGTCGAGCGCTTGCTCGTCGTAGTCGCGCAGCGATTGCAGATGTGCTTCGGCGTCCTCCACGAACAGATCGCGGGTGATGCCGCCGCCGATCCGCTCGACGCCGAATTTCAGCGCCGATACGCCGGCGGAGCAGCCCAGCGACGGCATCGCCGCGAACGTGTAGCTGAAGATGTTCTTCAGGTACGGCGCGGAGCCTGGCGCCTGCTCGGTGAACTGGAAATTCGACGACAGATAAGGAAAAGCGCCGAGCGTGGCATGCGCTTCGCCGGCGGACGGCGTGTAGCGGTCGCGCCAGCGCGCAATCCGGTCGTGAAAGCGCTTGAGCTCCGGCCGCGCCGCGAGATCGACCGCGAAGCCGGTGCCCGCAATCAGGAAATCGAAGGTGGAGGTGCCTTGCGCATGGGTCAGCAGGATCGTGCCGCTCTCGAACGCGACACCCCGAAGCGGGCAGCCGAGCCGCATCGAAAAATTGCCGTGCCTGGCGCAGCGATCGAAGGTGTCCTGCGGCGGCGGCTGGTTCATATCGAAGATGATCTTCATGAAGCGCCATTTGCGCGCGTCGTCGAGATCGCCGAAATGCCGCAGAAATCCGGCAAACTCGATCCAGCGGTTCGGATTGACGATCGGCAGTCGGTCGCGGCGCACCAGCAGTTCCACCGAGGCCGCGCCGTGCTCCAGCGCCGTCGCGGCGTTGTCGAAAGCCGATGCGCCGGCGCCGACCACGACGACGCGCTTGCCCTGCAGGCGCGCGAAGTCGATCGGCTCGGCGGTGTGGGCGTAGCAATGCCGCGGCAGCGCGTCGCGGATCATCGCCGGCACCGACCATTGGCCGGAGCCTTCGATGCCGGTTGCCAGCACGATTTTGCGCGCGAACAGCGTCTGCGGCGCGTTTCCGATGCGCGCGTGAACCGCGAGCAGGCCGTCGTCGAGCGGTTCGATCTCGGTGACTTCGGCATGATGCGCGACGTCGATGCCGATCGCGCGGCGCACCCATCCGAGATAATCGTGCCAAAGCTCGCGCGGAATCTTGTCGAGCCCGTGCCACGACGCTTCGCCGAAGCGCGCCTGCCACCACGCCTGCGCCGA
The DNA here is from genome assembly GCA_964249215.1 of uncultured Rhodopseudomonas sp. Classification (GTDB taxonomy): domain Bacteria; phylum Pseudomonadota; class Alphaproteobacteria; order Rhizobiales; family Xanthobacteraceae; genus CAXUBE01. The sequence continues at coordinate 9,335 of CAXUBE010000009.1, forward strand.
CAGGCTGGGAATTCCGAGATCGGGCCCGGTCACGAGCTTCGGCGTGCGTAGCGAGCGCATCCGCGCGAAGCTGCGCCACGGTCCCTGCTGATCCGGCGCGCTGCGATCCAGCACGCGAATATTGGTGACGCGCTCGCGCAGCAGCCGAAACGCGATCGAGACGCCGCTCTGGCCGCCGCCGACGATGACGACGTCGTGCACCGCCGCGCCGCGATGCTGACGCGGCGGCACCCACGGCCGCGCCGGATAGCCGAGGCATTCCAGCTCGAAGCGAACGCGTCGTTCCAGCTCGGCCAGCGCGTCGCTATGTTCCGTTGGCGCAAGCATGGTCAGGCGTGCTCCGGAATGATGAAGCGTTCGATCGGCAAATTCTCATGTGCGGTGGATCGCGCAAAGGCGACGACATGCGGCTCCAGCCGCGCCGCCAGCGCGCGCGAATTCTTTGTCGAAGCCGACAACCGCGTGATCGCCTCCGCGACGCGGCCGCGTAGTTCGCTGGTATCGATCGAAACGATTCCGCGGTCGCGCAGCTTGAAGTCGCCGCCGACCATCACGTCGGCGACCGCCGCGCTGTCGGCGCAGGTCACCAGTTGATTGATCGGGTCGGTCGGCGGAATGAAGTCGACATGGGCAAGGTCGAGCATCGCCAGGTCCGCGCAGGTGCCCTGTTCGATCCGGCCGCAATCATCGAGGCCCATCAGCGCCGCGCCGCCGGTGGTCGCGAGCCGGACCGCTTCATCGGCGCGCAGCCATTGTTGGCGCGAACCCGCGAACATCCGCGCACCGCAGGAGGCGAGCCGCATCGCGCGCAGCATGCTGAGCGAGTCCGACGAGTTGGCGCCGTCGGTGCCGAGGCCGACATCGATGCCGCGCTCGAGCATCGGCCGCAGATGCGCCATGCCGGAGCCGAGCCGGAAATTGCTGGCGGGAATATGCGCGATCGCGCAGCGATGTGCTGCGAGCAGGTCGAGGTCGTCATGATCGAGCCAGACGCCATGCGCCGCGGTGAAATTCCCGCGCAGCATGCCGATATCGGCGAGATGGCGCACCGCGGAGCGGCCGTAGCGTTGCCGCGCCACCACGGCCTGCAGCCGCGATTCGGCGACATGCATGTGGATCGGCACGCCATGGCGATCGGCGATGTCGATGCAGTCGCGCAGAAAGCGCTCCGAACAATGATGCGGGATGGTCGGGGCTATCGCGACGCCGATATTGTCGGGGAGATCACTTCGCGCGGCGACGATGCTTTCGACCGCGGCGATGGTCTGTTCGCGGCCCTGCAAGTGGAAATCGCCGACCGCGGCACGCAGATCGTCCGGTAACGACGCGGCAAGCCCCGGGATCGATTGAAACAGGCTTTGATCCGCGACCATCGGCGCGAGCACGGCGCGCATGCCGGCGTCGGCATAGGCGCGCGCCGCGGCGGCGAAGCCGGCTGCCGTCGGCCGCGGAAATTCGTAGACCAGGTCGAAGCAGGCGGTGCAGCCCTTCGACAGCATGTCGATCGCGCCGAGCAGCGTCGAAACGTAGATCGTCTCCGGATCGCGGGTGCCGGCCAGCCATGGCCCATTGGTCAGCGACGCCTCCAGCGTCCAGACGTCGGCGACGCCCTTCATCAGGTTGGCGTGGCCGTGGGTGTGCGCATTGATCAGCCCGGGAATGATCAGCCGGTCGGATGCGTCGTAGGTATGCGTATCGCCGCTGCGGAGCGTGCCCGGCGCGCCGATCGCCGCGATCTTGCCGTTCGCGATCAGCAGATCGTTGCGCGCGACGCTTCCGGCGGCGACGTCCGCGACCAGTCCTCCCGTGATCAGCAGCGGGTTCGGCGTCATGCGGATCGCTCCGCGGGATGGGTCGCCATCCAGTGCCGTGCGATGTCGGATCGGCCGGCGAACCAGATGCCGCCGACACTCTCGGCGAAATCGAGAAACCGCGTCACCGCCTCGAACCGCGCGGGCTGCCCCGAGACGCGGCTGTGCAGGCTGACCGTCATCATCCGCGGATGCGTCGATCCTTCCGCGTGCAGGACGCGCAGCGCGCCGGCGAGATGATCGTAAAAATCGTTCGCGGTGCCGAGCTTGGCGGTCGCGAGCCGATTATCATTGTTGGTGAAGCTATGCGGCACGATCAGATGCGGCGTGGAATCGACCTCGACCCAATACGGCCAGTCGTCCGCGTAGCTGTCGGAATCATAGAGGAAGCCGCCATGCTCGACCAAAAGCGCGCGGGTGTTGCGGCTCGGCGAGTACCGGCTCTGCCAGCCGAGCGGGCGGCGGCCGACCGCACGTTCGAGGCCGGCGACCGCGCGTGCGATGACGACGCGTTCGTCCTGTTCGCTCAGCAGCGCGTGGCGGATGAAGCGATCGCCATGGCAGCACAGATCAAAATCAAATTCGCGGATCGCGGCGGCGGCGTCCGGGTTGCGCGTCAGCGCCTGCGCGCAGGCGTTGATCGTGAGCGGAATGCCGCGCGCATGCATCAGATCGACGATGCGCCAGAACCCGACCCGCGCGCCGTATTCGAACAGCGACTCCGACACGAAATCGCGCACGCCCGGCGGGATTTCCTCGCGCACGCCGTCGGTCAGCGCCGTTTCTGTCGCGGCGTCGCCGTCGGAAATCGACGGTTCGGCGCCTTCTTCGACATTGAGCACGATCACCAGCGCGAGCCGCGCGCCGCTCGGCCAATGCGGGTCGGGCGGCCGCCTGCCATAGCCGACGAAGTCGCGCTCGATATGCCGCTTCATTGCGCGAACGGCGCCGCGGGCGCGGATTGCGCCAGCCGTTCGGCGAGCGCGAGCAGCAACTGATCGCCGCGCGGCCCGGCGATGAACGACAGTCCCACCGGGCAGCCATCGACCGTCACCGCCGGAATGTTGATCTGCGGCAGACGGCACAGGCTCGCGACGCAGGTCAGCGCCAGCGTCTTTTCGCGGAACGCGATCTGCGCCGAGACCGGCGCGTCGCGGCACGGCGGCAGGTCGTGCGCGGTCGGCAGCATCAGCACGCCGTCGTCGCCGAGCAGCGCCGTCAGCTGGTCGGTGAGCGCTTCGCGCCGCACGACGGCGGCCGCATGGTTCGCCGGATCGACGGTGGAGGCGAGCTCGATGCGTTCGGCGACCGCCTGGCTGAGCGTCCGTCCCGGCATCTTGCACCACGCGCCGAGCGTCGCCCACAGATCGTGAAGCTGCAGCGGCCGAAACGTATCGAGCCAATGCGCGACGCCCTCGGTGAACAACGTCAGTTCGGTCGCGCGCCCGAGCGATCTTGCGAACGGCAACAGCGCGTCGCCGATCGAGCGCACCGGAATGTCGAAGGCGTCGCGTGCCAGCAGCAGCCGCGGCGCCGGAAGCCTGCCCGCCGCGCCGAAGTAGATCGCGGCGACGCGCGTCATGATGCGGGTATCGCGCGCCAGCCAGCCGACACTGTCGAAACTCGGCGCCATCGCCATGATGCCGGCGACGGAGATACGGCCATAGGTGCTGCGCAGGCCGTATAATCCGCAGAAGCTCGCCGGCACACGGATCGATCCGCCGGTGTCGGTGCCGAGCGCGAAGTCGCAAAGCCCTGCGGCCACCGCCGAGGCCGAGCCGCTCGACGATCCGCCCGGCACGCGGTCGGGCGCCTTCGGATTGATCGGCGTGCCGAAATGCGGATTCATGCCGAACATGCCGCAGGCGAGTTCGTCGGTCTGGGTCTTGCCGATCAGCGTCGCGCCGGCCATCAGCGTCGTCAGCACCGCGGGCGCCGTCGCTGTCGCCTCGGTCGTATCGCGCAATCGGTCCGGATTGCCCCATGCCGATTTGTAGCCGGCGACGTCCATCAGGTCCTTTGCCGCGAACGACAGGTCCGACAGCGGGCCTTGCTGCGTCAGCCGCAGCGGCTGCGTGCCGTGCTCGACGAATGCCAGCCGCCTGATCTCCTCGGAGCCGACCATGCGCGATCACTCAGCCGCGTCGGAAAGCTTCAGGTCGTCGTCCGGCAATCCGTAGCTGCCCATGAAGGAATCCACCGCGCTCTTGACGCCGTCCCAATCGAAAAACCGGAACGCGTTGCCGCGGGTGACGAACGGCGCGCCGGAATAGAACATCTCGTATTGCAGATGGCGCGAGCCGAATTCGGACCCGACCGCGTCCCATGCGAGCTTCATCAGCTTGACCCGCTGCTCGGATGTCGCGACCAGCGAGCGCTGGGTCTTGTGGATGATGCGGTTGGTTTCGGGCGTGGCGAAATCGGCATGCGACGACGGCACCATGATCATGCCGCCGCCGGACAGCGAGCGGATCGCCTCGGCGATTTCCGGGTAGGTCGTCTGCGCGATCACCTGCGCGGTGCACAAAAGCGCGCGGTCGGGCACGTAGTAGTCGTGAAAACTCTCGCCCTTCAGCTCCATGGCGATGACCAGCGCCTCGATATTACCGACTTTCGCGGCCATCAGTCCCAGCGTCTCGCGCACCTGCGGATAGTTGATGATGTTGTTGGTCTCGGCGATCTTGCGCGCCAAACCCAGCAGGAAGCGCAGCTTGACCATCAGGCGGACGATGCATTGGTAGTTCTGCATGACGTGGGCGCGGGAATCGTGCCATTGCGCCTGCGCCATCTTCAGATCCTTGAAGACGAACACGCGGTCCCACGGGATCTTCACGTCGTCGAAATGCACCACGGCATCGTTTTCATCGAACCGCGACGACAACGGATAGTCGAAAGTCGATGTCGCGCTCTGCTCGTAGCTGCGGCGCGACATCAGCGTCAGGCCCCGGGTCCCGAGCGGCACCACCGCGGTGAACGCATAGGCTTCGTCGCCGGCCTGCAGCGCCTGAAAGCCGGAGACCAATAGCTCGTTGGCCATGATGCCGCTGGTCGCCAGCATCTTGGCGCCGCGGATGGTGATGCCGCCGCTGTCTTCGTCGACCACGCAGGCCACCAGATGCGGATCGGGCTGGCCGCCCGCGGATTTCGCCTTGTCGGATTGCGGATTGATGATGACGTAGGACAGAAACAGGTCGTTGTCGCGGGCGTATCGGAAATAGGATTCGAGCGCGCCGGCGCGCGCCGGATCGTAATCGCGGAACGCCGTCAATCCCATCCGCAGCCCCACCAGCGTGGAGGCGACATGGTCCGGCGAGCGGCCGATCATGCCGCAGGACAGTTCGGACCATTTCTCGATGGCATGGCGGCGCCGCACCAGTTCGCCGTAGGTTCTGGGAAGCTGCCAGGCCAGATTGACGCGCTCGCCGCTGGAGGGCGACGCGAACGTCATCTGCTCCAAATTGTCCGGCGCGGCCTGGTAATCATAGAAACTAGCCGCGGTCGCGACCACGCCGCGGAACGCCTTGTCAGTGGCGACGTCGGCGACCCTGCGGCCATCGATGTAGATGGTGCGGTCGTCGCGCAAACTCGAAAGATAGGCTTTTCCGTCTTTGGCCATACAGGACTCCGCAAGATGTGCTGGAATCCGACGCCAGGCATTTACCCATTGCAGCCGGAATAGACGGGCACCGTAGGGTCGGCGGCGATGGACGGTCAAGCCGATCAGTTGAGCAGCGCGCCTTTCCGCAACAAAGGCTTTTCGGTCGGATTTTCTAAATTGATTATTTATTAGGCAATATTCTGCCTAAAATAAGCAGTTGCATACGATCTGCGGCGATCATGCCTGGTGAAACTACATTTCGGCCAGAAAGGCGCGGGCCGCTTGCCCGTGGTCCTCACGCAGCCGCGCCAGGTCGACGCCGACAGGGGAGCCGTCGATGACCCGCCAGCGGCCTGCAACCATGACCCGGTCGGCCTGATGCGCGCCGCATAGCACCAGAGCGGCGATCGGATCGCCGGAGCCGGAAAACCGTAATTCGTCCAAGGTGAAGCAGGCGAGGTCCGCCTGCAGGCCGGCCGCGATTTTGCCGATGTCGTCGCGGCTGAGACACCGCGCCGAGCCTTGCGTCGCCCAGCGCAGCGCGTCGAGATGCGTCACTTCGGAGGCGTCATAGGCGAGCCGCCCGAGCAGGAACGCGTGGCGGACCGATTCCATCAGGTTCGAACTGTCGTTCGATGCCGAACCGTCGACGCCGAGGCCGACGGTGACCCCGGCGGCTTCGAGTTCTTTGGTCCGGCAGATGCCGGACGACAGCACCATGTTCGAGGTCGGGCAGTGGCAGACGCCCATCCGGTGCCGGCCCAGCCGCGCGATCTCGTCGTCGTCGAAATGGATGCCGTGCGCGAGCCAGACCCGCTCGTTCATCCAGCCGACCTGTTCGAGATAGTCGAGCGGCCGGCAGCCGAAATGGTGCTGGCAATAGTCGTTCTCGTCGCGGGTTTCGCCGAGATGGGTATGCAGCAGGCAATCGTGCTTATCGGCGAGCGCAGCGGTGTCGATCATCATCTGCCGGGTGACGTTGAACGGCGCGCAGGGCGCCAACGCCACGCGCAGCATGGCGCCGTCGGCCCGGTCGTGATACTTGCCGAGCACGCGCTCGCTGTCCGCGAGCACCGTGTCGTCGTCCTGCATCAGCCGCTCGTCGGCGATGCCGCCTTTGCTGAAGCCGAGATTGATCGCGCCGCGGGTCAGCGTCATGCGCATGCCGAGCTTGCCCGCCTCCTCGGCCTCGATGTCGACCGCGTCGGTCATGTCCTGCGGAAACACGAACAGATGATCCGACGCTGTGGTGCAGCCGGACACCAGCAATTCGGTCAGCGCGACGCGCACGGCGAGGCGGAAGCGCTCGCGGTTGAGATGCGCGCCCCACACCGGATAGAGCGTCTTCAGCCAGGGAAACAGCGCCTTGTTGATGCCCTGCGGATGCGCGCGGGTCAGGGTCTGGAAGAAGTGATGATGGGTGTTGACGAGGCCCGGAATGATGACATGCCGGCGCGCGTCGAACACGTCGTCGCAAGGCGTCGCCGGGCCGTCGCGTCCGACCAGTTCGGCTATCTTTCCGTGCTCGACGACGAGGCCGCGCGGGCCGCCTTCCGCCAGCATCGCGATCGGATCGCGAATCCACAGCCTCATCGCGCAAGTATCGTCATGGCGGCTTGTGCGCGAGCCAGCGCCCTGATTCCGCTGCAGAAAACAGCTCCGCCAGCGCGGCGTTGAAGGCCGCGGGCTCCTCGCTGGTGACGTTGTGGCCAGTGCGCGGCACCACCATCAGCGCCGCGGTGGGCGCGACGCGCTTGAGGAAGAGGCTGCCTTCCAGACAAGGCTCGTCCTCGTCGCCGACGATCACCAGCAGCGGAGGCGCGAAGCGCTTCAGATCGGTCTCCAGCTCCCACAGCGTCGGGCGCTGCAACTGCACGCCGAACATCGTGTTGGCGTGGCCAAGCGCGGAGTGCTCGCCGAGCATGCGGGCGAACTCCGCCCAGCCGCGCGGGTCCTTGTTCTTCTGCGCCTGGCGCATCGGGGCGTCGGCATACTTCGCCGCAGAGGTCGCGATATCTTCGTCTGCGAACATCTTCGCGGTCTCGGCCGCGAACGCCTTCATCTGCTTCGCGCGCTGCGGGTCCGGCAGCGAGCCCCAGCCGACGCCGGCGGCGACCACCGAAATGCAGCGCTGCGGCGCGCGAATGGCGAGGTGCAGCGCGGTGTAGCCGCCCATCGAATGCCCGACGATATGCGCTCTGTCGATGTTCAGTCCGTCCAGCACCGCGACGACATCGTCGCGGGCGGTGTCTTGGCCGTAACGGGCGCGATCCTCCGGCACGTCGGACGGGGGATAGCCGCGCTGGCTGAAGGTGACGCAGCGATGCGACCGCGCGAAATGCCGCATCTGCGGCTCCCATGTGCGATAGTCGCCGGCGAATTCGTGGACAAACACCACGGCGCTCCCGGCACCGGTCTCTTCATAATAAAGCCGGGTGCCGTCATGCGCGGCAAGGTAAGGCATTCGATCTCCGCGAAAGCGCGCATCGTTGCGCGCGCGATGCTACCGGGCCGGTTTTGCTTCCGCAACATCGAGGACCCGCGGCGGCAAGCCGAAGCAAGGCCGACGGTTTTAATGTCCGGCTCCCGGCGACGTTCCCGACTTGGCGCGCGGATTGCTTGTAACCAGGTAAGGCGGCGGGTGCCCGCCGGTTCAAGTCAGGCCGAGGCTGATCAAACACATGGACGGGTCGAACTTTGCGGATCTGAAGCCGCGGCTAGTGCTGACCGGCATTACCAAGCGGTATCCGAGCGTTGTCGCCAATGAGGACGTGTCGCTGAGCGTCCGTCCCGGCGAGATCCACGCCGTGCTCGGCGAAAACGGCGCCGGCAAAAGCACGCTGATGAAAATCATCTACGGCGTCACCAAGCCCGACGTCGGCACCATCATGTGGAACGGCCAGTACGAGACCATCACCGCGCCGTCGCAGGCGCGCCGGATGGGTATCGGTATGGTTTTCCAGCACTTCTCGCTGTTCGAGACGCTGACCGTCTGGGAAAACATCGCGATGGCGCTGGACGAACACGTCCCGACCGCGAAGCTCGCCGCGCAGATCACCGAAGTTTCCGAAAAATACGGCCTGCCGATCGATCCGTATCGCCTGGTCCACAGCATGTCGGTCGGTGAGCGGCAGCGCGTGGAGATCGTGCGCTGCCTGCTGCAGGAACCGAAGCTTTTGATCATGGACGAGCCGACCTCGGTGCTGACCCCGCAGGCGGTGCTGATCCTGTTCAAGACGCTGCGCCGTCTCGCGGCCGAAGGCTGCAGCATTCTTTACATCAGCCACAAGCTCGATGAAATCCGCGCGCTCTGCGACACCGCGACCGTGCTCCGCGGCGGCCGTGTTTCCGGCGGCGCGATCCCGCGCAACGAGACCAATGAAAGCCTGGCGCGGCTGATGATCGGCGGCGAACTGGCCGAATGCCATCTCACCCCGCGCGTAGCGGAGGAAGTACGGCTCGACGTTGCGCATCTGACGCTGGCGACGCCTGACCCGTTCGGCACTTCCCTCAAGGACATCAGCCTGCAGGTCCGCAGCGGCGAAATTTTGGGCATCGCCGGCGTGTCCGGAAACGGCCAGAAAGAGCTGATGACTGCGCTGTCCGGCGAACGGCTCAGCAGCGGCGGCATGATCAAGCTGTTCGGCACACCGGTCGGCAACCTGAACCCCTCGCAGCGGCGCGGGCTCGGGCTCACCTTCGTGCCGGAAGAGCGGCTCGGCCGCGGCGCGGTGCCCCCGATGAGTCTTGCCTACAACGCGCTGCTGACCGGCGCGCGCAAGGGCATGGTGATGAACGGCCTGATCCATCCGGCGGTGATGAAGACATTCTCCAAGAGCGTGATCGAGCGCTTCCGCGTGAAATGCGGCGACGAGCAGTCGGTCGCCTCCAGCCTGTCCGGCGGCAATCTGCAGAAGTTCATCGTCGGACGCGAGACGATGCTGGAGCCGAAGATGATGATCGTCGCGCAGCCGACCTGGGGCGTCGACGTCGGCGCCGCGCAACTGATCCGTCAGGCGCTGATCGATCTGCGCGACCGCGGCGTTGCGCTGCTGGTGATCTCGGAAGAACTCGACGAACTCTTCACCATCAGCGATCGCCTGTGCGTGCTCGCCGCGGGACGGCTGTCGCCCTCCGTCAAGCCGGCGGAGACCTCGATCGAGCAAATCGGCACGTGGATGAGCGGCAATTTCGGCGACAAGGCCGCTGCCGCTTCGGAAAAACCGCATCTGGAGACTGTGTGATGCTCAGGCTTGAGCGGCGCGCGACGCCTTCGTCGACCATGAGTGTTGTTTCGCCGCTGCTGGCGGCCGCCGGCATGCTGATCACCGGCTTTCTTTTGTTCAGCGCGCTCGGCAAGGATCCGGTCGAGGCGTTCTATCTGTTCTTCATCAAGCCGCTGTCGTCCTCCTACGGCATCGGCGAATTGTTACTTAAGGCGACGCCGCTGCTGCTGTGCGGACTGGGGCTTGCGCTCGGCTTTCGCGCCAACGTCTGGAACATCGGGGCCGAGGGGCAGCTCACGATGGGCGCGATCGCCGGCGGCGGCGTCGCGCTATGGTTCGGCGAGAGCGAGTCCGTCTTTGCGATGCCGCTGATGCTGCTGGCCGGCGTCCTCGGCGGCATGGCATGGGCGGCGATCCCGGCATTCCTGCGCACGCGCTTCAACACCAACGAAATCCTCGTCACGCTGATGCTGGTGTACATCGCGCAACTGATGCTGTCATGGCTGGTCCACGGGCCGTGGCGCGACCCCCAGGGCCAGAACTATCCGCAATCGGAAGGCTTCGGCGACGCCGAGACCATGTCGGTGCTGCTCGACGGCACGCGCGTCACCTGGGGCATCGTCTATGCCCTCGTGCTGGCGGTGGTCGCCTGGGTGTTCTCGCAAAAAACCTTCGCCGGCTTCCGGATGCAGGTCGCGGGTCTTGCGCCTGCAGCCGCGGCCTATGCCGGATTTTCCGAGAAGCGCAACATCTGGATCGCGCTGATGTTGTGCGGCGCCACCGCGGGCCTTGCCGGAATTTGCGAGGTCGCGGGGCCGATCGGCCGGCTGCAGCAGCAGATTTCGCCCGGTTACGGTTTCGCCGCGATCATCGTGGCGTGGATCGGGCGGCTGCATCCGATCGGCGTGGTGTTCGGCGCGCTTCTGATGTCGCTGCTTTATCTCGGCGGCGAGGCGGCGCAGATGGGCATGGGACTGCCGTCGGCGATCACCGGGCTGTTTCAGGGACTGCTGCTGTTCTACCTGTTGGCCGCGGATTTGTTCATCACCTTCCGGCTGCGCCGCGTCGCGCCGCCCGAGACGACGGTCGTCAAACCAACGCAGCCGGTGGAGAGCACGGTATGAGCCTGCTTGTCGCAATGATCGCCAGCACCGTGATCGCGGCCACGCCGCTGATCTACGCCGCGCTGGGTGAAACCATCGTCGAGCGCTCCGGCGTGCTCAACCTCGGCATCGAAGGCATGATGCTGATCGGCGCGGTGGCCGGCTTCGCCGCCGCGCGTTCCACCGGCAGCGACACGGTCGGATTTATCGCCGCCGCCGCCGCCGGCCTCGCATTGTCGGCGGTATTCGGCTTCCTCACGCTCAACCTGCAGACCAATCAGGTCGCCACCGGCCTCGCGCTGACGCTGTTCGGAATCGGCCTGTCGGCGTTTGTCGGGCACGATCTCGCCGGCCTGCCGGTCGATCGTCTCGCGCCGATCAACATTCCCGGCCTCAGCAGCATTCCGGTGCTTGGCGATCTGTTGTTTCACTACGACATCATGGTGTATCTGTCGGTCGCGCTGTATTTCGCGGTGAACTGGTTCCTGACCAAATCGCGCGTCGGCCTGACGCTGCGCGCGATCGGCGAATCGCCGGGCGTCGCGCATGCGATCGGCAAACCGGTGCTCGCCACCCGCTACATGGCGGTGATGTTCGGCGGCGCGACCGCGGGCATCGCCGGCGCCTACCTCTCGCTGGTGCAGACGCCGATGTGGGTCGAAGGCATGTCCGCCGGCAAGGGCTGGATCGCGCTCGCGCTTGTGGTGTTCGGCACCTGGAAGCCGGGCCGCGTCGTGATCGGCGCCTATCTGTTCGGCGGCGTCACTCAATTCCAGTTGTTCGCGCAGGGCTTCGGCCTGCCGATCCCGACCGAGTTTCTATCGATGCTACCCTACGCAGCTACCATCATCGTTCTCGTCATCATCTGCCGTGATGCCAAGACAATCCTGCTGAACCAGCCGGCGTCGCTCGGTCATAGTTTCCATTCCGCCGCGTGACAGGCCGCTGGTTCGATTTTCCAACCCCCGCAACTCCTCTCAACCAAGACGAAACTCCAACCAAAAGGCAAGCGTCATGACAAGAACCTTGAAAGTCCTCTCTCTCGGCATGGTCGCCGGTTTGATGGTGACGTCCTCGATGGCGTTCGCCGCCGAGCCGCTGAAGGTCGCCTTTGTCTATCTCGGACCGCGCGGCGACGGCGGCTGGACCCAGCAGCACGACATGGGCCGTCTCGGCCTGGAAAAGGCGATGGGCGACAAGATCAAGACCACCTTCGTCGAAAACGTCCCGGAAACCGCCGACTCCGAGCGGGTGTTCCGCCAGCTCGCCTCCGACGGCTACAAGCTGATCTTCGCCACCTCGTTCGGCTATATGGAGCCGCTCCAGAAAGTCGCCAAGCTGTTTCCGGACGTGAAGTTCGAGCACGTCAACGGTTTCAAGACGGCAGCCAACATTTCGGTCTACGAGCCGCGTTTCGAGGAAGGCTTCTATCTCATCGGCACCATCGCCGGCCAGATGACCAAGTCGAACACGCTGGGCTTCATCGGCTCCTTCCCGATCCCGAGCGTGATCCGCAACATCAACTCGATGACGCTGGGCGCCCAGGCGGTGAATCCGAAGATCAAGACCAAGGCGATCTGGGTGAACACCTGGTATGATCCGGGCAAGGAGCGTCAGGCCGCCGATACGCTGATCGCGCAGGGCGCCGACAACGTCGCGCAGAACACCGACTCTCCGGCCTCGATTCAGGCCGCGCAGGAAAAGGGCACCTACGCCTTCAGCATCGACGCCGACATGTCGAGCTTCGGCAAGAAGGCGCAGCTCACCGGCACCACGGAAGACTGGAGCGGCTACTACATCGCGGAGACCAAGAAAGTGATGGACGGGACCTGGACCGGCAACCGCCACACCCGCTGGGGCCTGAAGGAAGGCATGGTGGTGATGGCGCCGCTGAACTCCGAGGTGACGCCGGCCGCCGCCAAGGTGTTCGAAGAGAAAAAGGCCAAGCTGATCTCCGGCGAACTCAATCCGTTCGCGGGTCCGATCAAGGATAACACCGGCAAGGAAATCGTCCCGGCCGGCGGCAAGATGGCCGACGCGATGTTCAGCTCGCTGAACGTCTATGTCGAAGGTATCGAGGGCAGCGTTCCGAAGTGAGGCGCGCCTGACAGCTCGCAGCGACGATCAGTGCCGGCGTCATCGACGCCGGCACTTTGCTGTCAGGTCTTTCTGGACAGGTCATGACATCGACGCTCGAAGCCGGCTACGTGTCGCAGGCCGCGCTGCCGATCATTGATATTGCCTTGCTGTCATCCGCCATACTGGCGGATCGGCAGGCCGTCGCGGCCCGGATTCGCGACGCCTGCCTCGACAACGGCTTCTTCTACATCGTCAATCATGGCGTGCCGGCGCGGCTGATCGACGATCTGCTCGGTGAAACCAAACGCTTCTTTGACGCGACCGACGACGTCAAGCGCACGGTCGACAAGAAGCTGTCGTTCTGCCAGCGCGGTTTCGAGCCGATGCGCACGCAGACGCTGGAGGCGGGCGCGCCGCCGGACCTGAAGGAAAGCTTCTATATCGGGCCGGAGCTGTCGCTCGACGACCCGCGCGTCGTCGCGCGCCGCTTCAATCACGGCCCCAATCTGTGGCCGGCCGGCATGCCGCGCTTTCGCCCGGTGATGCAGGCTTATTTTACGCAAATGCTCGCCCTGTGCGCGACGTTGATGAAGGCGCTCGCGCTCGCGCTCGAGCTCGAGGAGGACTACTTCGAGGGCTATTGCGCCAACGCGCACGCCACGCTGCGGCTGCTGCACTATCCGCCGCAGCCGCCGAACGCCGCGCCCGGCGAAAAGGGCGCCGGCGCGCACAGCGATTTCGGCGGCATCACGCTGCTGCTGCAGGATGATGCCGGCGGGCTGCAAGTACGGGGCAAATCGGAAGGCGATTGGATTCACGCGACGCCGATCGCCGGTTCATACGTCGTCAATCTCGGCGACATGATCGCGCGCTGGACCAATGATCGCTTTCGCTCGACGGTGCACCGCGTGGTGAACGTCTCTGGCCGCGAACGCTATTCGGTGCCGTTTTTCTTCTCCGGCAATCCCGATCAGGTGGTCGAATGCGTGGCGTCATGCCTGGCTGCCGGCGACATTGCGAAATATCCGCGCACGACGGTGGAAGGGCATCTGCGGGACATGTATCGGCGGACCTACAAATAAAGCGGCCGACACGTAAGCCCGAGCGGACGGCAATCCGTGCCTGCTGGGGCGTGCTGGCCGCATGGTGCGGCGTAAAATCCCTTGCCGACCGAAGGCAGTTGGGACAACACTCTGCGTTTGTCGGACCTGAGCGGGGCCGTTATTGATCGACAAGCTCGAGCTGTTGCTTGCGCTCTCCCGAGAGCGCCATTTCGGCCGCGCCGCCGAGGCCTGCGGCGTCACCCAGCCGACAATGTCGAACAGCATCAAGCAGCTCGAGGATATCCTCGGCGTCATGCTGGTGCAGCGCGGCTCGCGCTTTCTCGGATTCACACCGGAAGGCGAACGCACGCTCGACTGGGCGCGCCGCATCGTCGGCGACGTCCGCGCGATGCGGCAGGAAATCAACACGTTGAAGGACGGGCTGTCCGGCGAGATCCGCATCGCGGTGGTGCCGACGGTGCTCGGCATGGTCGCCTCGCTCACCACCCCATTTCGCGCCCGTCATCCGGACGTGCGTTTCCGTATCTTGTCATCCACCTCAGCGGATGTGCTGGGGCTGCTTGAAAATCTCGAGGTCGATGCGGGGCTGACCTATATCGAGAACGAGCCGCTCGGCAAGGTCCGCAGCATTCCGCTCTATCAGGAGAGCTACCGGCTGGTGACCTCGCGCGAGGGCATGTTCGGCGACCGCGACGAGGTGACATGGGCCGAGGCCGGACAGGTGCCGCTCTGCCTGCTGACGCCGGACATGCAGAACCGCCGCATCATCGATCGCGCGCTGAAGGCCGCCGGCGTGGAAGTCGATCCGACGCTGACCTCGAACTCGATCATCGTGCTCTACACCCACGTCAAGACCGGGCGCTGGGTCAGCATCATGCCCGGCAGGCTCGCCGAAGCGCTCGGGCTCGGCGATGCGGTGCGCACCATTCCGATCGTGGATCCGGTCGTGAATTACATGATCGGCCTGGTGGTGCCGCCGCGCGAGCCGTTGACCCCGCTGATCGCGGCGCTGGTGCAAACCGCACAGGATATCGCGCCGTCGCTTGGAACATAGCTGCCGCAGCGCACAAACTGCGTCATGGGCATTCATTATCGCAGCATAAGACCGCTCTATTGATCTTTTGAGCGATTGTAACGTTAGTATTAAACAACTGACCTTCGAGCAGCGAGCGCAGATGAAATACGAGCCATGGGATAGCGCCCGAGCGGCTGAACTCATTGCTGAATCCGGGAAAACCGAGGGGGCGACGCTGGTCATTCTGCACGCTTTGCAGAAGGCCTTCGGCTATGTCCCGGAGCCGGCAATCCCGATGATCGCCGACGCGCTCAACCTGTCCCGCGCCGAAGTGCATGGCGTATTCACCTTCTATCACGATTTCCGCGCAGCGCCTGCGGGCCTCCATGTGCTGAAAATGTGCCGCGCCGAGGCCTGTCAGGCCGCCGGCAGCGATGCGCTGACCGCGCAATGCGAGCAGAAGCTCGGCATTTCGATCGGAGAAACCACCCGCGACGGCGGCGTGACGTTCGAGCCGATCTATTGCCTGGGACTTTGCGCGGTGGCGCCGTCGGCGATGCTGGACGGCCGCGTGGTCGGTCGCCTCGACGGCGCGCGGCTCGATGCGCTGCTCGTGGAGGCGCGCCGATGACGCTGCAACTCTTCCTGCCGATGGATGCCGGTGCGCTCGCTGTCGGGGCCGATGAGGTTGCCGCCGCGATCGCTCGACATGGGCAGGCCCTTGGGCTTGCGATCGACCTGGTGCGGACCGGATCGCGCGGCCTGTATTGGCTGGAGCCGATGCTGGAAGTCGCAACCGGCAAGGGCCGCGTTGCATTCGGGCCGGTGACGCCAGACGATGTCGGCGCGATCATGCGATCGGTCGCGGACGGCACCTCGCATCCTCTGATGCTCGGCGTGACCGAGGAGATCGCCTGGCTGAAGCGGCAGAACCGCCTGACTTTCGCGCGCTGCGGCGTGATCGATCCGCGTTCGATCGACGCTTACATCGCGCATCGCGGCTACAAGGGCCTGTCGCGCGCGCTCACGCTGACGTCAGAGGCCATCATCGCGGACGTCGTGACGTCGGGCCTGCGCGGTCGCGGCGGCGCGGGCTTTCCCACCGGGATCAAGTGGCGGACGGTGGCGGAGGCCGCGGCCGACCGGAAATACATCTGCTGCAACGCCGACGAGGGCGACAGCGGCACCTATGCCGACCGCATGATCATGGAAGGCGATCCCTTCATGCTGGTCGAAGGCATGACCATCGCCGGCGTCGCGGTCGGTGCCACCAAGGGCTACATCTATATCCGCTCGGAATATCCGCATGCCGTCGCGGCGATGAATGCCGCGATCGCGGCCGCGCGCCAGGCGGGTTATCTCGGCAGATCGGTCTGCAAATCGGGCTTTGCTTTCGACATCGACGTACGGGTCGGCGCCGGCGCTTACATCTGCGGCGAAGAGACCTCGATGCTGGAAAGCCTCGAGGGCAGGCGCGGCCTGGTGCGTGCCAAGCCGCCGCTGCCGGCGCATAAGGGACTGTTCGGCAAGCCGACCGTCATCAACAACGTGCTGAGCTTCTCCGCGGTGCCGTTCATCCTCGACGGCGGCGCGCAGGCCTATGCCGATTGCGGCATGGGCCGCTCGCGCGGCACCATGCCGGTGCAGCTTGCCGGCAACGTGAAGCATGGCGGCCTGTTCGAGATCGGCTTCGGCATGACGCTCGGCGAACTGGTCGACGAGATCGGCGGCGGCACCGCCAGCGGCCGCCCGGTTCGCGCGGTGCAGGTCGGCGGTCCGCTCGGCGCGTATTTCCCGCGCGCGTTGTTCGACACGCCGTTCGAGTACGAGGCGTTCGCGGCGCGCAACGGCATGGTCGGCCATGGCGGCATCGTGGTGTTCGACGACACCGTCGACATGGCGAAACAGGCGCGCTTCGCGATGGAATTCTGCGCCGTGGAATCCTGCGGCAAGTGCACGCCGTGCCGGATCGGGTCGACGCGCGGGATCGAGACGATCGACAGGATCATCGCCGGCGACCGCGCCGCCGAAAACATCGCCGTGCTCGAGGACCTCTGCCAGACCATGAAGTTCGGTTCGCTCTGCGCGCTGGGCGGCTTCGTGCCGTATCCGGTGCTGAGCGCTTTGAAGCATTTCCCGGAAGATTTCGGCGTGGCTCCGCCACGCCTGCAGGCTGCGGAATAAGGACGACCGCCATGTCGATGATCGAAGAGATCGATTTCGGAACGCCGCGCTCCAAGTCCGAAACCGCGGTGACGCTGACCATCGACGGCCGCAGCGTCACGGTGCCGGACGGCACCTCCATCATGCGCGCCGCGATGGAAATGGGCACGCAGATCCCCAAGCTGTGCGCCACCGACATGCTGGACGCGTTCGGCTCGTGCCGGCTCTGCCTGGTCGAGGTCGAGGGTCGCGCCGGCACGCCGGCGTCCTGCACGACGCCGGTTGCCGCAGGCCTCGTCGTGCACACCCAGACCGATCGGCTGAAGTCGCTGCGCAAGGGCGTGATGGAGCTCTACATCTCCGATCATCCGCTGGACTGTCTGACCTGTTCGGCCAATGGCGATTGCGAATTGCAGGACATGGCCGGCGCGGTCGGGCTGCGCGAGGTGCGCTATGGCTACGGCGGCGAGAAGCATCCCGATCCGGGCATCGACGCCTCAAATCCGTATTTTACCTACGATCCGTCGAAATGCATCGTCTGCTCGCGTTGCGTGCGCGCCTGCGAGGACGTGCAGGGCACCTTCGCGCTGACCATCGCCGGCCGCGGCTTCGGCTCGGTGGTCTCGCCGGGCATGCAGGAGTCTTTTCTCGGCTCGGAATGCGTGTCCTGCGGCGCGTGCGTGCAGGCCTGCCCGACCGCTACGCTGAACGAGAAATCGGTGATCGAGATCGGCACGCCGGAGCATTCGGCGGTGACCACCTGCGCCTATTGCGGCGTCGGCTGCTCGTTCAAGGTGGAAATGCGCGGCGAGGAAGTGGTGCGCATGGTGCCCTACAAGGACGGCAAGGCCAATCGCGGGCACTCCTGCGTCAAGGGCCGCTTCGCCTGGGGCTACACCAACCACAAGGAGCGCATTCTCAATCCGATGATCCGCGAGAAGATCAGCGACCCGTGGCGCGAAGTATCATGGGACGAAGCGTTCTCCCACGCCGCGTCCGAGTTCAAGCGCATCCAGACCAGATACGGCCGCGACTCTGTGGGCGGCATCACCTCGTCACGCTGCACCAATGAGGAAACCTTTCTGGTGCAGAAGCTGATCCGTGCAGGCTTCGGCAACAACAATGTCGATACTTGCGCGCGTGTCTGTCACTCGCCGACCGGCTACGGCCTGTCGACCACGTTCGGCACCTCTGCCGGCACGCAGGACTTCGATTCCGTCGAGCACACCGACGTGGTGATGATCATCGGCGCGAATCCGACCGACGGCCATCCGGTGTTCGCCTCGCGGCTTAAGAAGCGCCTGCGCGGCGGCGCCAAGCTGATCGTGGTCGATCCGCGCCGCACCGACATCGTGCGCTCGGCGCATGTCGAGGCGCAGCATCATCTGCCGCTGATGCCGGGCACCAATGTCGCGGTGCTGACCGCGCTCGCCCACGTCATCGTCACCGAAGGTCTCGCCGACGAAACCTTCATCCGCGAGCGTTGCGACTGGAGCGAGTTCGAGCATTGGGCGGCATTCGTCTCGCAGCCCAACAACAGTCCGGAAGCCACCGCGCTCGCTACCGGCGTCGATCCGGAGGAACTGCGCGCCGCGGCGCGGCTGTTCGCCACCGGCGGCAACGGCGCGATCTATTACGGGCTCGGCGTCACCGAGCACAGCCAAGGCTCCACCACGGTGATGGCGATCGCCAATCTCGCGATGGCGACCGGGAATATCGGCCGCCCCGGCGTCGGGGTGAATCCGCTGCGCGGCCAGAACAACGTGCAGGGGGCCTGTGACATGGGCTCGTTCCCCCACGAACTGCCGGGCTACCGCCACGTCTCCACGGATTCGGTGCGCGAGATTTTCGAGTCGCTGTGGGGCGTGCACCTCAACAAGGAGCCTGGCCTGCGCATCCCGAACATGCTCGACGCCGCGGTCGACGGTTCGTTCAAGGCGCTCTACGTGCAGGGCGAGGACATCCTGCAGTCCGATCCGAACACCAAGCACGTCGCGGCCGGTCTAGAGGCGATGGAATGCGTCATCGTCCACGACCTCTTTCTGAACGAGACCGCGAACTACGCGCATGTATTTCTGCCGGGCTCGACCTTTCTGGAGAAGAACGGCACCTTCACCAATGCCGAGCGCCGCATCCAGCGCGTGCGGCGCATGGTGTCGCCGCGCAACGGCCTGGAAGACTGGGAAGTGACCATGCGCCTCGCCAAGGCGATGGGTTACGAGATGCATTACGACCATCCCTCCGAGATCATGGAGGAGATCGCGTCGCTGACGCCGACTTTCGCCAACGTCTCCTACGCCAAGCTCGATGAAATGGGCTCGGTGCAGTGGCCTTGCAACGACAAGGCGCCGCAAGGCACCCCGGTGATGCACATCGATCACTTCGTTCGCGGACGCGGAAAATTCGTCATCACCGAATATGTTGCGACCGACGAACGCACCGGGCCGCGTTTTCCGTTGCTGCTGACCACCGGCCGCATCCTCAGCCAGTACAATGTCGGCGCGCAGACGAGGCGTACCGAGAACGTCGTCTGGCACGAGGAAGACCGGCTGGAGATGCATCCGCACGACGCCGAAAATCGCGGCATCCGCGACGGCGACTGGTGCCGGCTGCAGAGCCGCGCCGGCGAAACCACTTTGCGCGCGCTACTGACCGAGCGCGTGGCGCCGGGCGTGGTCTACACCACGTTCCACCATCCCTCGACGCAGGCCAACGTGATCACCACCGAGTTCTCGGACTGGGCGACGAACTGTCCGGAGTACAAAGTCACCGCGGTGCAGATCTCGCCGTCCAACGGCCCGTCGGACTGGCAGAAGGAATATGACGAGCAGGCCCGCAATTCGCGGCGGATCCTGAGCGTCGCGGAAGCCGCGGAGTAGCGATGCACGAACCGGTCCGCACGCTCGCGAGCAAAGCCTGGCGCAACGGCGAGGTGGCCGAAACAACGCGTGCGGTTCCGGAAGAGACCGCGGTCGCGCTGAGCTATAATGGCGGCACCTACGCCGTGATGATGGCGACGCCGCGCGACCTGGAAGACTTTGCGGTCGGCTTCAGCCTGAGCGAAGGCATCATCCGCGCGGCCGCCGAGATCGAATCGCTCGAGGCAATCCTGCTCGACGACGGCATCGAGCTGCGGATGTGGGTGGGCGATGCGCAAGCCGGACGGCTGCGCGACCGTCGGCGGCAGATCGCGGGGCCCACCGGCTGCGGCCTTTGCGGGGTGGACTCGATCGCCGAGGCGGTGCGCCCCGCGGCCGTTGTTACGGCCGGCGGCTGCGTCACGCCGGAGCAGATCGTCGCGGCGATGAAACTGCTTCCCGCAATGCAACACATCAACGTCGAGACCCGTGCAG
>CAXUBE010000010.1:0-29279 GCA_964249215.1 uncultured Rhodopseudomonas sp.
GTGGTCCGCGGCGCCGCCGACCACGGTCCAGGTGGGCGGGATGTTGCCGAACTTGTCGACCGATCCCACCGCCGTCCCGTTCAGGAACCAGCCGGCGACGTTGCCGCCGCCGTCACGCCAAAGAATGTCGCCCTTGTGGTCACCGTCGAAGTCGCCGGTGCCGACCACGTTCCAGTTCGCCGGGATGTTGCCGATCGTCACGGCGGACGTCGTCGTCGCCCCATTCATCAGCCAGACCGCGACGTTGCCGCTCTGGTCACGCCAGAGGATGTCGCTCTTGCCGTCGCCGCTGAAGTCGCGCTGGCCCACGATCGACCAGATCGGTGAAATGCTGGCGACGGTCGTGTTCGCCGCGACGGTGGCGGCGCTCATCTGCCACAACACGACGGTGCCGCCGCCGTCACGCCACATGATGTCGCTGAATCCGTCTCCGTTGTAGTCGTGCGTCGAGGTGGGCGCGACCGTGATGTTGGAAAGCCCGAGCACGATACTTCCGGTGTGGGTCGTGCTCTGGTTGTAATATCCATCCACCGCGATGTGATACTGGACGCCGGCGGTGACCTTGAAGGTTACACAGCTTGTCGCGCTGCCGGTCGCGGTACAATCGTCGTCCGATGCCGCCTGGCTCAGCCCTCCGACCGAACTGCCGGTGTAGACCGCAAGAAGGGTGTCGAAGGTGCTGCCGCCGGTCGAGATGGTCATCGTCCCGGTCACAGCGGGCGTGAATTTCCACCACACCGACTGTCCGCCGGCATTCCCGGCGTGGTTCGGCTCACCGGCCTCCTGGGTCGCAGAGGCATTGGTTCCCGAGGTCGACGTCCCGACGGCGATCGTGGGCGCATTCGCGAAATTATCGTTGGACGGCGGATTGACCGGCTGACCGATGCCGGTCAGGCAGGCGCTGCCGGTGTTGCTGTATTCCTTCTGGATCCGATAGCTGCGCGAGTTGAGCGTGACATCCGACTCGTTGAAATTGCAGACGTCCCCGATTTCCTGACCGTCCGACGTGCGGTACCAGGCATTGAGCGCGGGATCGCTGCTAAGCTCGAATATCTCGTGCGAAAACACATTGTTCTGCGAATCGACGAGAGCCCCGTTGGGCCCGCCGGTGACGCTGCAACCGGACACATTCATGAAGGGCTCGACGGAATAATACGCGACGATCGAGACGCCGTTCTTGTCGGTGGTATTGAAATATTTATGATAACCGCAGAACGTAAAGGTGGACTGCACATCGGGCGAATAGCACTGCGTATTTCCGTCGAAACAGGTGTCCTGTCCCGGCATCAGGAATACATGATAATTGAAGGTCGTACCGCCGCCGCCTCCATTCGGGTAGAAGAAGTCGATGCCGGATTTGACCACGGCCTGAATCTGCGCCTCGGTCATGATGTGCGGCAGCCCCGGATAGTTCGTTTGACCTTCGCCGAAGACCGTATAGCGACCATTCGTTGTCGTGCCGACATACTGATCCAGGATGTGGATCATGTCCTTCGCGTCGCTGCCCTTGTAGAGGTCTTGAAGAAACGTGACCGGATCCCCCCAGGGGGTTTTGTTGCCGGTTGACGAATTGACGTAAAGGAAGTGAGACGCGGCGCCCGGGACAACAGGCCCGCCATGGTTGTTCATGTCGGAGGCCGCGGGCGTTCCCTTGACAGCGGGGACGCCGTTCAGATTGCCCGGATGGGCGACATCGCACTCGGGACGCGGCGCCGGTTTACCCCAGCCCGGTTGCCCCACGGACCGAACGCCGTATCCAGGTTGTACCGGCATGATGTGACACCGGGCGTCTTGGGGTTGCGCTGCGAAGGTCGCTTCCAGAGCAGGATCGACAGTGAAGGTTCCGACCTTCTGCGCATTCGCGACATCGATCGGCACCGTCGACAGCAACGCCACGCCAAACAGTGCCGCAAGTGTAACTGGATCAATCCTTTTCATGCGATTCCCCATTTGCCGTTCCGGCACGTCTTACGTTGATGTGTAGTTTAGTACCGCGACGAGGAAACGGGTTCAAAGCAAAACGCGGCACGAAACGGAACATCGTTTTTACACGACGGATATATTTCACGACGCACGGTCGTGAAATGAAACGTCGGTCGTCGCTCAGCATCCGCCGACCGAAGCCGGCCAGTCGCGGGTCGAGTTCCCGCGGAGGGAACTAACCGATCAGTCGGCGTTCGCGCCCTGGATCGTCCAGTTCGCGGGAATGCTGCCGACACTGATCACGGACGAAATCTGGCCGCGGCTCATCAACCACATCGCGATATCACCGGAGGTGGCGCGCCAGAGGATGTCGCTCCGGGATTCTCCGTTGTAGTCGCCGGTTTGCGAGACTGACCAGTTCGACGGCACATTGCCGAGACCGATCGTTGAATCGACGGTCGTGCCGTTCATCAGCCATATCGCGACATTGCCGCTGCTGTCGCGCCAGAAAATATCGCCGTTGCTGTCGCCGTTGAAATCGCCCGTGCCGACAACGCTCCAATTTCCGGGGACCGTGCCGATCGAGGCCACCGAGGACACCGTGCCGCCGTTCATGAGCCAGATCGCGGTGTTGCCGCTGACGTCGCGCCAAAGAACGTCGCTCTTTCCATCGCCGTTGAAATCGGCCGTGCCGGCGACCGACCAGATTGTCGGCACATTTCCGAGCGGTACCACCGATGAAACCGTCGCGCCGTTCATGAACCAGATCGCGAGATTGCCGGCGCTGTCACGCCAAAGAATGTCGCCCCTGCCGTCGCCGTCGAAATCGGCGGTCCCGACGACGGACCATCGCGTCGGCAAGTTGCCGACCAGTGCGATCGACGTGGCTCCCGTTCCGTTCATCAGCCAGATGGCGACGTCGCCGCTGGTGTTTCGCCACAGTATGTCGCTCTTGCCGTCGCCGTCGAAGTCGCGCTGAGCCGCCACGGACCAGTTCGTCGGGACCAGGCCGAGCGAGAAATTCGCATTCAGGACGCCGCCGTCCATCAGCCACATCTGCGCGTGCCCGGCCGAGTCGCGCCAGAGGATGTCGCTCTTTCCGTCGCCGTCGAAGTCGTGCGTACTTGCGGCCGCGACCTTGAATGCTTCGGGGACGACGCGGATCTTCGCCATCATGCCTCCATCCTCGTGTTCAAGGATGTGGCAGTGATAAACGGTGTCGCCCAACTGCGAAAACGGGATGTCGACCACCACCTTGCGCGCGGTGCAGACCCCGCTTCGCCATTGCTCGATCGTGCAATAGCCGTTCTGGTTGTCCCTGATGTCGTCATTGGCAAAGGAGAACGGGATCGGCACGTTGTCCTCCAGCAGAACCGGCGCGTCGGCAGCCGCCATCCGTCCGGAGTCGAGAACCGTCTCCTCGATCACCTGAAATTTGGTCTGGTGCATATGGAAATTGTGAAGCTCGGTCGCCAGACTGATCAGCTCCCAGGTTTCGTGAACCGGCGCGCCGCCGGCGCCGAGCGGAACGCAGACCGTGGTCACCGCCGGATCGTAAGCCGACACCGGGCTTAGCGTACCGGCAACCGGGACGTTGTTCTCGTCGACTTCCTCGTAGCCGAGGCCGAACAGAGAATCGGGATCCGTGGGATCGACGAATCCGAAAAATATCCGCCGTCGGTGCCCCGCGGCGAGCGGCAGGCAGTTTGCGGCAGGGCGGCCCGCAGGGGCGGCTTTCGCAGCAATCCTGGTCCCGAAAATTCCGCGTGGCGAAAGCGCTTCTCTCGCATTGCCGACAACGTCGACGGTCTGCCTGCCGGAAGCCGTCTGATTGAACTGGACTTTCAGAAACTCGACGATCGGCCAGGATTCACCGGCCGGCCCGAGATTGATGATCTCCTGAATCAGCGTCGCCGAGGCCCCGCTCGGCGGGAGAACCGCACTGCCGTTGGCGTCGCGATAGGTCACGAACACTTCAGCGCGGGAACTTGGCATCATGAAGAGGTCGGTGACGCATACCGGCAGCAGGTCGGAGTTGGTCGTCGGACAATTGGCGGTCGTAAACTTGTTACCGCCCATTTTCATGACCGTCCCGGTCGGCGTGCCGGGCGGCACGCTGATCGCAACGCCATCGATCGCGATCAATTGCATGAGCATGGGCGCCTGGCTGGTATCGTTCACCAGATTGAGCCGGTACGAAATTTGTGCCGACGTATTGGTGAGGCGCCAGATCTCGCCGTCCGGCGAGGTCAGATTGATCGTCGGAAAAACCTGGCCATTGACCGTAAAATACCAGCGGCCGCCGGTGTAATCGTTGCCGTCGCTGAATTCAGGCGCTTCCCCGGTGCAATATCCTTCCCGCGGGATCGGGACCGAGGGAGCTCCCGGCCGTTGCGGAGCCGCGCTGCCGCCCTGCTGAGAGCAGAATGCCGGACTTTCCTGGTACTGCACTTCGCCTTCCGCGAAGGTCGCGGTCCCACCATCGACCTCGTAGTCCCGCGCCGCCAGAACCTGCATGTCCTTCAGGATCAGATGCCGCACGACGGAGGGCGGATTGGCGACGTAATCAGAAGGGCTGCCGATCGTGATGATGCCGGCCATGCCACCCGACACCTGATTCAGTGAAAGGCCGTGGACGTGCGGATGAAACCAGAACGATCCGGACGGATGATTGGCCGGGATATCGATCCTGTAGTCGATATAGTCCATCTTGACCGAGCCGTGCTGATGTGCGGCCTGCGGGCTCGGCATTCCATTGGCGGAGTTATAGACTTCGACGAAAACGTAATCGCCGAATGTCGGATCGGACAGCGTCGGGGTCCGCGGGGGAACGATCAACCCATGCGTATGCAGGTTGGTCGGATTGAGAAACAGGTTGGCACCGCCGGGATCGGCGGTATGTTTTGCCTTCAACGGATCGAGCAGCGGCAACTGGTTGACGAGCCGAATTTTCAGCGTGTCGCCCTGCTGCAGGGCAAACCTGACTCCGCCATATTCGGCAACCGTGCTGCCTCCGGCGGGACATGCGTTATCGGAGGCTTGACGAGGGCAGATTTCGTACACCCAGCCGACAGGATTGATCGGATTTCCGCCGCCATTGCCGTTATTCCACGGCGGGAAAAGAATGCTCGGCACCGGCTGCGGCTTGGCGACCATCAATAGGTCGAGAACGCCTCCCGAACTGGTGAAAACTTTTGGATCGGCAAAAGCATCGGCACGGGCCTCAACGCCACCGCAGATCAGCGCCGCCGCAATCATCGCGGCGGGTCCCGCGACCTCGATGCAACGCGCAAGAACAGCGTTCCGAAACCCGATCATGTCTGCTCCCATGATAATAGACGAGGTAATCAGACGAGGTAATCAGCCGGGGCGCTTCTTGGCTCGCCGTCTGGCGCTTGACGGATCTCTCTTCGAGTCGTCATCCGCTCCATCCTGATGTTCGCGCTTATATTTTCGGAAAACCTGTCCCCACTTTTCCGGATCATGCTTAGCCGTCCGCAAGAGATCGCGCGCTCTCGACGTTTTGGCAAGAAAAAAGGGCGCCGCTGCGTCGGAGCGGCCGCGCGTGTTGATCGTCATCCACAACTGCGGGAGAAACGGCGGAAATCCGATCGCGTATCGCGGATGTGTTACGAGCGGGCAAAGGCTTCACGCCGCGCTGCCTCCGGAAGCTGTGCCAGCAGGCCGAGGCGGATTGCTTTGCAGCAGAATGTTGAGCCGCAAATTTCAGAGAATTGGTGCTGAATTAGGATGCGGCGCGCCGGCGAACCGCGCCATGGCGTTGCCCGTCCGGCCAGGCCGGAGCGCAACCAAGGCGCAGGCCGGCCAGCCGGTGCGGAGCCGCAGGCGCCGGTCGCCCTCCGGAAGCCGTTTCCGCGGCAACGGCCTGGAACCGAAAGGCAAGGTTCGGGTTACCGGGCTATGTCGGCCCCTGCAGCAGTCATGAACAGAACGTGCCCGGCGCCGGTCGGCGTCGCCCTGCAGGCGCTGCTGACGGAATTGCGCCGGCGCGATTACGCGTTCACGACGGTCACCCCCTCCACGCATCAGCGGGTGCTCGACCGCGACGCCGCAGCGCAAGATTTGCGCGACGTGTTGGGCTGGAATAAGCCGTTCGCGCCCGAGCTATTGCCGGACGCGCTGTTTCAGCTTCTGTACGCCGCCGGACTTCTCACGAAAGGTCGCGAAGGCTGGCGGAGCGACGTCCGGGTCGCGTGCCTGGGCGACGACCTGCTGGTCCATTCCGCCTTTCCGACCACCGGAACGGACGCGGTATTCTTCGGGCCCGACACCTATCGGTTCGCACGCGCGATCCGCCATCATCTTCAGAACAAGTCCGGCGAAAACGTCGGCCGGGTGGTCGATATCGGATGCGGCGCCGGCGCAGGCGGTATGGTCGTGGCGCGGTGCGCTCGATATGAGGAACTGGTGCTGATCGATATCAACGACACGGCTCTGTCCTATGCGCGCGCCAACGTCGCTTTCGCGGGGCTGCCGAATGTCGCAACCTTGCATAGCGATCTGCTGAGCCAGGTCGACGGCGACTTCGACCTCATCATCGCCAATCCGCCCTATCTGAACGATCCGCTCGGCCGGACCTATCGCAATGGCGGCGGCACGCTCGGAAGCGCGTTGTCTGTGTCGATCGCAAAGACGGCGCTTACCCGGCTGACGCCGGGAGGCACGCTACTGCTCTACACCGGCTCGCCGATCGTCGGCGGGGTCGATCATCTTCGGAACGACATCACCGCGGCTTTCCGGGGTTCCCCGCTGCAATGGTCGTATGACGAGATCGATCCCGACGTGTTCGGTGAAGAGCTCGATACGCCAGCCTATGCGGACGCAGACCGCATCGCCGCGGTGGTTTTGACCGCACGCCGGACGGGCGACGTCTGATGCTGGACCGGCCCAATCAACGCGAGACGATCGACGAGGCCCGCGGCCTGCAACTGCGCCTCGGCGAATTGAACGCATTGCGGCTCAATCCGGAATTGCCGCAGCGCAATTGGAAGCATCGCATCGCGCAGATGGCCGAGTTGAGCGTCGAGGAGGGTGAATTCCTCGAAGACGCACGCGCGGCGGTGCGCGCGCGGGCGGCGGAGGCGCCGACCGACCCTGACGGCTTCATCGCCTGGTTCGAAGAGCTCAAGTCGACAGGGCCGGGCCAGAACGATCCGCTTTTCGCCTGGTTGCAGGATCACTGCAGCATGGACGAGATGAAGTGGTTCCTCACCCAGGAAGTCGCGGGCGAGGCCGGCTTTGACGATCTCACGGCCATGACGCAGCTGAAGATGCCGACGCGTCCCAAGCTCGAACTGGCGCGCAATTATTGGGACGAGATGGGGCGCGGCAATCCGAAGGCGATGCACGGTCCGCTGCTGCATTCGCTGGCCGAGCATCTCGAACTTGTGCCGACCGTCGAAGCGACGGTCACCGAATCCCTTACGCTGGCGAATACCATGGCGGGGCTGGCCGCGAACCGGCACTACGCCTATCAGTCGATCGGCGCGCTGGGCGTGATCGAGATGACCGCGCCCGGCCGCTCCGCCGCGACGTCGGCGGGCCTGAAACGCCTCGGCATCCGGGCGCGCAACCGGCATTACTTCGCGTTGCACGCGATCCTGGACATCCGGCATTCGCTGGCGTGGAATTCGGAAGCGATCAAGCCGCTGGTGGAAACCGACCGCCGTATCGCTACCGCCATCGCGGAAGGCGCGTTGATGCGCTTGTCATGCGGCGCGGCCTGCTTCGAGCGCTACCGCGCCGAATTCGGATTGTGATGCGATTTCTCGGGATCGGCGATAGTTGCGATCTCGGCGCGCTGTATCAAAGACTGCTCGGCGAAGGCCACGATGTCAGGGTTTCGATCGCGGACCCTCTCGCGCATGGCACGATGGCGGGGCTCGTTCCGCGGACCGATGATTGGGAACGCGAGCTGTCCTGGATCCGCGACGTCGGCGACGCCGGAATCATCCTGTTCGAAAATGTCGCCGATGCGCGCGGCGCGCTGCAGGACCAGTTGCGCCGCGACGGCTTTCACGTCATCGGCGGCAGCGCCTATGGCGATCGCCTGGAAAACGACCGTGCTTATGCGCAGAGCGTACTCGGCGAGCTGGGACTGCCGACCTGCCGCACCATGCCGTTTCGCGATATCGAGGCCGCGAACGCATTTCTCGACAGCAATCCGTCGCGTTACGTGCTCAAGTTCAATGGCCCGGGTTTCGGTTCGAACGAGAACTACGTCGGCCGGCTGGCCGACGGCTCCGACATTCGCGCCATGCTGAAGGCGCGGGCGGACCTGCTCGCCGCCGACGACGCCAGTTTCATTCTGATGAGCCATGTCGACGGCGTCGAGATGGGCGTCGGCGCTTACTTCAACGGCGAGCGCTTCATCGGCCGCGCCTGTCTCGACTGGGAGCACAAGCGTTTTTTCACCGGCGACATCGGCGAACTGACCGGCGAGATGGGAACGGTCGCCACTTACGATCGCTCCGATACGTTCTTCCGCCGCACGCTGGAGCGCATGACGCCGCTGCTCCGGGACGGCGGCTATTGCGGCTATATCAACCTGAATACGATCGTCAACCGGGACGGCATCTGGCCGCTCGAATTCACCTGCCGGTTCGGATACCCCGGTTTCGCGGTGCTTAGTCCGCTGCAATCGGGCTGGTCGGAATTGTTCGCGGCGATGGCGACGCGCCGCGGCGACGTCGCGATGCGACCGGGCTTCTCGGTGGCGATCGTGCTGACGACGCCGCCATTTCCCTATGACCGCACGCTGTTGCAGGAGGCCGTCGGGCTGCCGGTCTGTTTCGACGGTGAATTGACGCCGAGCGAGCAGGATAGCCTGTTTTACGGCGAAGTCGGGCTCGCCGACGGCCAGTTGGTGACCTCGGGCATCTATGGCTGGACAATGGTGGCGACCGGCGCAGGGCAGACGATCGCGGATGCGCAGCGCGGTGCCGTCGGGCTCGCCGATCGCGTCATCGTTCCCAATATGCGCTATCGCCGCGATATCGGCGACCGGCTGATGCACAGCCAGTTTGCGACCGTCGAATCGCTCGGGCTGCTCGATCCTTTGTAGTCCGTCAGATCGGGGCCGGGTCGAACCACAGCGTCATCTGGTAGTCGATCGTCAGCTCTTCGCCCGCCTTGATCGCGCGCTCCGCATAGACCTCGATCATAAACTCGTCAATGCGGCGGACGAACCTGCAATTCGGCGTATAGGAGTGACTGAGCAGGCTGGTGTAGCCGAGCGCGATCGCGCTGCGTCCGCGATGCTGGTAAAGGTCCTCTTCGGCGGTGCCGTGCTCCCACATGAAGACGTAGGTGAACACGATGGTCGCGTCGACGGCGGCGCGGTCTTGCGGCGGTATCACCAGGACGGGAGAGCGTTCGATCAGTGCGCCGGCGCCAATATCGCATGTGGCGACGATGCCGCGGCCGCGCGCGCCGAATTCCCGGATCGCGATCGGCGCGCGTTGTTCAAGCAGCGGCGCCGGCGGCGACACGTCCGTCGATGGAGCGATGCGGTCGGTCATGGGCGGGCAACTGATCGGTAAGATTCGGTTCCTTTGTGAAACCAGCGATAATCTGGCAGGTTTTCGATCATGTTTGCAAGGCCGTACCGCTGCATTCGAGCCGGTCCGCACGCCCGCGATCATCGCCGTCGACGTCACGCCGTCTGCTGCGCATGGGCGGCGGCGGTCATGCGCCGCACGGCCCGTTCGGACGCCCGCGCGATCTCCTTGCGGTCGGTCTCCCGGCCCGCCTGCAGCGGCTCGCCGAAGCTGACGATGACGTCGATTGCGCCTGACGACATCAGCGCGAATAGATGCGGCAGCAAGTCAGTGTCGCCGTACCACGCGATCCGATCGCGAAACGCGCGACCGACCGGCAGGCCGTGATACCCCACATAGGCGATCGACGCCGGCTGCAAGGCCACGCCATGCTGCAAGGCCACGCCATGCTGCAAGGCCACGCCATGCTGTTCGTTTGGTCCGGCGCCTGCGCGGCGCAGCGATCCCAGCAGCGCCGATCGAAACGGGAGCACGCGAGCGCCGTCGCTGGAGGTGCCTTCGGCGAACAGCACGACCCGCTCGCCGGCCGTGAGCCGCGCGCCGATCTCGTGCGCCGCCGCGCCGGTCTGCCGCCGCCTTTGGCGGTCGACAAAGATCGTGCGCTGCAGCCGCGCCAGCGTGCCGAAGATCGGCCAGGTCGCGACCTCGCTCTTTGAGACGAATACCACCGGCGCGATCGCCGAAATGACGCAGATGTCCAGCCACGACACGTGGTTGAACAGCAGCAGCGTCGGCTGCGCAGTGCAGCACTGGCCGATCTGGCGGATGCGGATGCCGGCAAGCCGGCATACCGCGCGGTGAAATAGTTGCGGGATCGCGCGTTTGAGCGGCAGGTCGAGCAGCAGCGCCAGCAGTTGCAACGGCAGCAGCGCGATCAGCAGCATCGCGAGCGCGCCGATGATGAGGGCGAACCGGATCATTTGCGGTTTAACGCCGCTGCAGGAATCTGCGCATCAATTCCCCGACGCGGCCCGCGATCCCGCGTCGAACGCGCTGTCGCCGAAATGTTTGATGTAGCGCGCGCCGATGTCGGCGACCGGCATTACGATCAATACGTCGGTGGTGCCGAAGCGGTGGTCGATCACCGCGCCGTCGCCGACATAAGCGCCGAGCCGCAGATAGGCCTTGATCAACGGCGGCAACTGCCGCAGCGCCGCCTTGATATCGATCGCGTCCCGGCCGATGCGGTTCATGTCGACATAGCGGTCCGTGCGCGCTCGCGCCTGCCATGCGTCGGGCGCCGCGGCGTGATGATGCAGGAACGACAGCGGCAGCGCCAGCCGGTCCGGGTCGGTGCCGCCGAAGCTTGCGCAGCCGATCATCACGTCGATCCGATGCCTGACAACGTAGTTCCAGATGCCGTGCCACAGCAATTCGACGGTGCGCTTGTCGCGATAGGCCGGCAACACGCAGGATCGTCCAAGCTCCATGAATTGCAGATCGCGATGCCGATCGAGCAGGCGCGCGATGTCGAATTCGTCTTCGGTGTAGAATCCGCCGCAGCTTTCCGCCACCTCCTGCCGCAACAGCCGGTAGGTGCCGACCACGGCCTGCCTGCCGCTGCGCAGCGGCTTGGCGGCGTGGTCGATCACCATCAGATGGTCGCAGACGGCGTCGAACGCGTCCCTGTCGCGGCGCGATAGTTTGGTCAGCGCATCGGGGATCGCCGGGCCGTCTTCGTAAAAAACCCGGAAGCGCAGTTTCTGCGCGCGCTTGACGTCGCCTTTTTTCTGCGCGAGCCGCACTTCGAGGGAGCCCAGCCGTCCCAGCGGCGTGGGCGCATCCGCAGGCGCCTTGAAGGAACGCTTGAAATCCTGCAGCGCCAGCTTCGGGTTCAGCCAGCCGAGCGCGCCCGGCATCGCGGTTGCGGCGGCGATGCGCCGCTGCGGCTTGACCGGCGTGCCGATCGACTGAAGTCGTTTATCGAATTGCATCGAATCTCCGCGGCATCGGCCGGTGCGAATCGCAAGCGCGCCTTTTCGCGATCACCAATCACGGATCTTCAACAATCGTGTGACGCCCGGCGCGCGCGACGCCGTCATCGCGCTGTCGTGGTCGGACGCTAGGTAGCCGCCACGATCATGGCCACGAGGATTCGCGTGAACACCGATCTCGACCGAGCCACCGTTGAGGCCGCCTAGGCGCGCGGGGCGCCTATCTACGCCGGGGGGGGCGCACCTATCATGGTACCGGGGCGCCGCGCGGGGGCGCGGGCCGCGCGCGACATCGGCGGCCGGATCCTCGAAGTCGGCGTCGGCACCGGGCTGTCGTTCGACGACTATGACGACTCCACCGAGATCACCGGCATCGACCTGAGCGCACCGATGCTGGCGAAGGCGCGCGAAAAGATCGCCAGCGGCCGCTATCCTTTCGTCCAGGCGGTGCACCGCATGGACGCGCACGACATGTCGTTCGCCGACGCGTCGTTCGATTGCGTGGTGGCGCAGTTCGTCATCACGCTGGTCGCCGACCCGGAGCGGGTGCTGTCGGAATGCCACCGCGTGGTGCGGCCGGGCGGGCGCATTATTCTCGTCAACCATCTGTATTCCGAGACCGGCGTCGCCGCCGCGGTCGAGCGCATGGCGGCGCGGCTGACGCGGCCGCTGGGATTGCGGCCGGAGTTTCCGTTCGCGCGGCTGGGCAACTGGGCGATGGGCGCACGAGCCAATCTGGTCGAGCGGCGCAAGGTCGCGGCCTTCGGCATGTACACCCTGGTCTGCTTCGAGCGGGTCGGTTGTCACGCGCCGGTCACGCGCGTCTGATAAAGAGATCGAGCATGAAAGCTGGCAGTGACGAGTGTCCCGAGCGGCACTTTCGCACGTTGTTCATCTCCGACGTCCATCTCGGAGCGCGCGGCTCGCAGGCCGACCGATTGCTGGATTTCCTCCGCACGCACGACGCCGACACGATCTATCTGGTCGGCGATATCGTCGACGGCTGGGCGTTGCGCAGCAACTGGTACTGGCCGCAGTCGCACAACGATCTGGTGCAGAAGATCCTGCGCAAGGCGCGCAAGGGCGCCAAGGTTATCTACGTGCCCGGCAATCACGACGAGTTCCTGCGCAACTATTACGGCACGCATTTCGGCGGGATCGACGTGCTCGAAAACGCGATGCATACCGGCGTCGACGGGCGGCGCTATCTCGTGATCCATGGCGACATCTTCGATCTCGTCGTTCAGAACGCGCGCTGGCTCGCCCATCTGGGCGACAAGGCCTACGACTTCGCTATCCGGTTGAACAGGCTGGTCAACGCCTTCCGCCGCTGGTTCGGCGCGCCGTATTGGTCGCTGTCGCAATGGGCGAAGCTGAAGGTCAAGAACGCCGTCAACTACATCGGTGCGTTCGAGCAGACGCTGTCGGCCGAAGCGCGCCGTTATGGCGTCGACGGCGTGATCTGCGGCCATATCCATACGCCCGCCATTCGCGACCAGCACGGCGTGCGCTACATGAATTGCGGCGATTGGGTCGAAAGCTGCACCGCGCTCGCCGAGCACGAAGACGGGCGGTTCGAGATCATCACCTGGACCAAGGCGCTGCCGGCGATCGCGCCGGTGCGCGCGGTCGCGCCGCAGGCCGCCTGATGCGGGTTCTGATCGCGACCGATGCCTGGCATCCGCAAGTCAACGGCGTGGTGCGCACGCTGACCATGCTGGCCGAGGCAGCCAAGGCACTCGGTGCCGACGTTCGCTTTCTGACGCCGCAATCCTTCGCCACCGTCGCGATGCCGGGCTATCCGGAGTTGCGGCTGGCGCTGCCGTTCCCCGGCAAGATCGCGCGGCTGATCGCCGAGGCCGATGCCGACCGCATCCATATCGCGACCGAGGGACCGATCGGATTGTCGGTCCGGCATTATTGCCTGAAGCACGCCGTGCCGTTCACCACCAGCTTCCACACCCGCTTTCCGGAATATATCGCGCGGCGGTTGCCGATTCCGGAAGCCTGGACCTGGGCGGCGCTGCGCTGGTTTCACGCGCGTAGCCAGGCGGTGATGGCGGCGACCCCGGCGCTGGCGGCCGAATTGAGCGGTCGCGGGTTTCGCAATCTGGCGCTATGGCCGCGCGGCGTCGATACCAGTTCGTTTCATCCGCGCGACAGCGATCTCGGGCTGACGCGGCCGGTGTTTCTCAGCGTCGGCCGGGTCGCGGTCGAAAAGAACCTCGAAGCGTTTCTGGATCTGGACCTGCCGGGCACCAAGGTGATCGTCGGCGACGGGCCGGCGCGGCTCAGCCTCGCCGAAAAATATCCGGACGCCGTGTTTCTCGGCGCGCGGCATGGCGAAACGCTCGCGCAGGCGTATGCCGCTGCCGACGTGTTCGTGTTTCCGAGCAGGACCGACACCTTCGGCCTCGTGCTGCTCGAGGCGCTCGCGAGCGGGCTGCCGGTCGCCGCCTATCCGGTGGCCGGTCCGGCCGATGTGATCGGCGGGGCGCCGGTCGGCGCGCTGGACGACGATCTGCGCGCCGCCTGCCTTGCGGCGCTGAAGCTTGATCCACAGGCTTGCGTGGCATTCGCCGCCGGCCATACCTGGCGCATCTGCGCGCGCGCGTTTCTGAAAAACATCGCAGCTTCTTCGGCGGTGGAGCCCGTGCCCGGATGTGAAGGCACTCGGACATCGCGGGCGACGTAGTCGTTGCGCTCGGCGTTGTCCCGATCAACCTGGGCGTCGCCGCCACCGCACGGCGCGAGGCATCATTCGCCGGCCGACGGCAGGTCGAGCGCAGGCGCCTCGTCGCGCGTCCCCCAACTGTTATTGCCGCGCAGGAACGCGCTCCATCCCCACGCGGCGCCGGCGTGGCGCAGCAACTGGAAGCTGAACGGCTCGACGATCGCGGCCAGGAATGCGGCGCGAAGATCGACCTGCGCGCGGCCGCCGGTTAGGCCGCGATAGAGATGCACCGACCACAGATGGACCGCGAAATCGGCGACGATTTTCGCGCCGATCAGGCCGAACACCGGCCCGGCGATCTCGAAATGCCCGCTCAGCAGCAGCACCAGCAGCAGCGCGAACGCGGTCAGACCGTAGATTGGCTGCAAGGTGTCGAGCGCCTTTATCGGCAGCATGTATTTGCCGAGCGCGCCGAACCGCGGATTGCCGGTCATGTCGCGATTCCAGTATTGCGTCTGCAGGAAACCGGCGAACCAGCGCCGGCGCTGGCGCAGGAAATCGCCTGCCCCCGAAGGCGCCTCGGTGCGCGCCACCGCGCTGCCGACCATCGCAAGCTGCCAATGCTCGCCATGCTCGACCGCGTAGCGGTGCATGCGGTGGGTGAGTTCGTAGTCTTCGACCAGGCACTCGGCATCGAAGCCGCCGACCCGGACCAGCGCGTCGCGGCGAAACGCGGCGAACGCGCCCGAGATCAGCAGCAGGCTGTGCAGCCGCATCCACGCAAAGCGCGAGACGAAATTGCGGACGTATTCGTAGGTCTGAAACCATTGCATCACGCGGCCGCCGACCGATGCATCGCACACCGGCACCAGCACGCCGCCGGCGGCGACCAGATGCGGATTCCCGGCAAAGGCGCAGCGGATCTCCGCGATAGCGTCGTCGGCCACGAAGGTATCGGCGTCGAGGGTGACGACGATGTCGGTCTCGATCCGCGCGATCGCGGCGTTCAGCGCCCGCGCCTTGCCCATATGCGGCAGCAGCAGCCACTTCAGCGCCGGGTGAACCGGACTGGCTTCGGGGGCGCCGCCGGCCATCGGCGCCGCGAGGCGGAAGCTTTGTTGCAGATAGCGCGCGGTGGCGTCGGTGGATCCGTCATCGGCGATCAGGATGACATCCGGCGGGTCGCCCTGCCGGAACAGCGCCGCCAGGGCCTCCGGCAAGTTGAGCGCCTCGTTGCGGGCGGCGATGATGACGCCGATCGACGGCGGCGCGGCGAGGTTCGGCGCGCGCTTCGCGACCGGACGCGGCAACGTCTGCCACACGACTACCAGCATCAGCACCGTGTCGTACAGGATGTAGGCGATGCCGGCGGACCACGCCCAGAGATTATCGAGCCAGAACGAGCGCGCGAACAGCAGCGCCCACAGCCCGGCGACGGCAACGTAGATCAGCAGACTGAGCAGGGGGACCGGACGCGGCGTCAGGCGCGGCGATGCTGCGGCGAACGCCGCGTTCAGGGAAACTTCCATCAGGACATGACGCCGCGGTGATGTTCGGCCGCAAGATACGGGCGAAACATGATGAAGTTGTGAGGATCGACCGGATCGGCCAGCCGCGGTGATAACATCTGGAACACAAACACGTTATGTTCGGCGAGCCGATCGCTGCTAGGATGGCGCGATGGCCGATCCCGACAAACCGGTTTTGCGTTACAGCCGCACCGCGATGGTGCTGCACTGGCTGATCGCGGCGTTGATCACCGTCAACATCGTGCTGATATGGTGCGTGGATTATCTGCCCGACGAAGCCGCGCGCCCGGTGATCGACACGCACAAATCCTTCGGCATCACCGTGCTCGGTCTTGCGATCATGCGGCTGTTGTGGCGCTTCGCGCATCGTCCGCCGCCGCTGCCGGCCGACTATCCGCCCTGGGAAAAAACCGCGGCGCATGCGGCGCATATCGCGCTCTACGTGCTGATCTTCGCGATGCCGCTGTCCGGCTGGATGCACGATTCCGCCTGGAAGGACGCAGACAAGTTTCCGATGAAGCTGTATGCGCTGATTCCATGGCCGCGGATCGGCTGGATCGCGGATCTCGATCCGCAGACCAAGGAGCGCATGCACGATCTGTTCGGCATGGCGCACACCCGGCTGTCCTACGTGCTGTATGCGCTGTTCGTCCTGCACGTCGCCGCGGCGTTGAAGCACCAGTGGATCGACAAGCATCCGGAGCTCGAGCGGATGCTGCCGGAGCGTGCGAAGCGTTAGCGCGAATTCGTCTCTGATCAAATCGCGAAACCCTTTTCACCTCTCCTCACCGGAGAGCGAGCGCGCGTGATTCGTTGAAATGCTGCCATCAAAAGTGGATCGGCCGGATTTCCCGACGATCCGGCATGAAAAGCTTCCGATGAAAACGGAACGGGAGCAACATCAGCCGCTGGCATCCCGATTGCATGCGCTTTGATCATGAACAGCTCGACCGGGATTGCTGTCAACCCGACTGTCGCGGACATGCCGCCTTCCGCGCGCCAGCTAGGCCCGACCGCGATCGAATTGTCGGCCACCACGGTGACCTTCGGCCGCGGCGCCTCCGCGACGCCGGCGCTGGCGCGCACCGACATCGCGATTGCCGACGGCGAATTCGTGGCGCTGGTCGGC
The DNA here is from genome assembly GCA_964249215.1 of uncultured Rhodopseudomonas sp. GTDB lineage: Bacteria > Pseudomonadota > Alphaproteobacteria > Rhizobiales > Xanthobacteraceae > CAXUBE01. The sequence continues at coordinate 16,770 of CAXUBE010000010.1, forward strand.
CCGTCGGGTTGCGGCAAGTCGACGATCCTGCGGCTGGTCAGCGGCCTCGTCAAACCGACCGACGGCGTCGTCATCGTCGGCGGCCGCGAGGTCTCGGTGCGCGCGCTGCGGATCGGCATGGCGTTCCAGAATCCGACCATGCTGCCGTGGCTGACGATCGAGCAGAACATCATGCTGCCGCTGAAGATCGTCGAGCCGTTCCGCTCGCAATATAAAAAGCAGCGCAAGCGCGCGTTCCGCGACAAGGCGCACGCGCTGCTGGCGCAGGTCGGGCTGGCCGGGTTTGCGCCGCGCCATCCATGGCAACTCTCCGGCGGCATGCTGCAGCGGGCCAATCTCTGCCGCGCGCTCATCCACGAACCGCGCCTTCTGCTGCTCGACGAGCCGTTCGGCGCGCTCGACCAGTTCACCAAGGAGGAATTGTGGACCGTCCTGCAGAATTTATGGCTGACGCATCGGCCGACCGTGCTGCTGGTCACGCATGACCTGCGCGAGGCGGCGTTTCTCGGCAGCCGCATCTGCGTGATGAGCGCGCGACCGGGGCGCATCATCGACGACAGCCGGGTCGATTTCGCGCGCCCGCGCACCATCGGGATGACGTTCGAGCCGGACTTCGTCGCGCTGAACCAGCGGCTGCGCGAACTGATCGTCGGCGTGCGCGGCGTGTCGCCGCCGGCGGGTCAGCCGGCATGACGATCTCGGGCGCGCGGCAGAAACTGTGGTCGTTCGGCCTGATCCTGGCATTCTTCGCGCTGTGGCAGTTGTTCTGCGTGGTGTCGGGGATGTCCGACCTGGTGCTGCCGCGGCCGACCGACATCGTCGCCACGCTGATCGCGCGTTTCCCGGTCCTGTGGCCGCACATCATCCAGACGCTGAGCACGACGATGCTCGGATTCGTGCTCGGCGTCGCGCTCGGCGTGGCGCTCGGCGCCATCATCGGCGTGTCGAAAGTCGCCTACGATACGGCGTACCCCTTGCTGGTCGGCTTCTCGTCGATCCCGAAGGTCGCCGTGGTGCCGATCTTCGTGCTGTGGTTCGGCTCCGGCACCGTGCCGGCGGTCCTGACCGCGCTGTCGATCTGCTTCTTTCCGATCGTCGTCAACATCGCCACCGGCCTCGCCACCACCGAGCCCGAACTCGAGGACGTGCTGAAGGCGCTCGGCGCCAGCAAGTTCGATATTCTCTGGAACGTCGGCCTGCCGCGCACGATGCCGTTCTTCTTCGCCTCGCTGAAGGTCGCGATCAGCTACGCGTTCGTCGGCGCGGTGCTCGCCGAAACGGTGGCGTCCAACAAGGGCATCGGCAACGTGATGATGAGCGCGTCGTCGAATTTCAACGTGCCGCTGGTATTCGCCTGCCTGTTCATCCTCGCGGCGCTCGGCGTCGCGCTCTACGTCATTTTCTCGCTGATCGAAGCCCGCGTCACCGGCTGGGCCACCCGCAAGAACGACCTCGTCGCGACTTGACAACCAACGCAACAGGAGAACGCCATGTTGAACAGATTGAGCGCCGTTATGATCGCCGGCATCGTGCTCGCCGGCCCCGCCGCCGCGCAGGACACCACCGTCAAGTTCACGCTGGGCTGGAAGACGCAGGGCAGCGACGCCGCGTTCTTCTACGCCAAGGACAAAGGCTATTTCAAAGAAGAAGGCCTCGACGTCGTGATCGACCAGGGTGAGGGCTCCGGCGCGACCGTGACGCGCATCATGTCGGGCGCCTATGACGCGGGCTTCGGCGACGTCAACGCCATCATCCAGAACGCCGCGACGCGGCCGCAGGACGCGCCGGTGATGGTCTACATGATCTGGAATCAGCCGCCTTTCGCCATTGTCACCAAGAACGGCAGCGGCATCAATTCGATCAAGGATTTCGAGGGGCATACGCTGGGCGGCGCGCAGGGCACGCCGACCACGCGGCTTTTGCCGGTGTTCGTGCAGAAGAACGCGCTCGCCGCCGACAAGATCAAGGTCACCAACATGGCGCCCAACCTGCAGGAGCCGATGCTGATCAAGGGCGACATCGACGCGGCGCTGGTGTTCAACATCACGAGCTACTTCAATTTGGTGCTGAACCGCCAGGACCCCGAAAAGGACTACAAGTGGTTCTCGTTCGGCGATTTCGGACTCGATCTTTATTCCAACGGCGTCATCGTCTCGCAGAAACTGCTGGCGTCGAACCCGAAGGCAGTCGCGGGCCTGGTGCGCGCGATCAACAAGGGCATGATCGCGGTCGGCAAGGACCAGAATGCCGGCATGGCATCGGTGGTCGCGTTCGACAACCTCGTCGACGTGCCTGTCGAAAAGCGCCGCCTGCAATATTCCTTCGACAAGCTGATCGTCTCGCCGGAAATGAAGGAGATCGGCGTCGGCGACATCAAGGACGACCGCATGGCGCGCGCGATCGGGATCGTGGTCGAGGGCTACGATCTGAAGCGCACTCCAACGACCAAGGAGATCTTCTCGCGCGAATTTCTGCCGCCGCGCGCCGAGCGCGATCTGGTTTATACGAAGAACTAACCGAGGCACCGAGAGCGCCCGTCTCGACATCGGTGAAGTAATGGACAGCGTAGCTCGACCGGCAGCGCGTTCCCAGTTCGAGGGAGCCGTCGCGCAATGGTTTCGCACCCAAGGCTGCTGCTAGATGTTCGACCATCTGTTGCGCAACGGCCGCATCGCCGGCGGCGGTCCCGACCCGGTCGACATCGGCATAAGAGACGGCCGCATCGCCATGATCGGCGACGCCGCGATGATTTCCCCGGATGCCGCGCGCGACATCGCGCTGCACGGCCGGCTGCTGGTGCCGGGCTTCGTCGAGACGCACATCCATCTCGACAAGGCCTGCATCTCGGATCGCTGCCATTGCGCCGGCGGCGATCTTTCCGAAGTGATCGCCTCGGTCGCGGCGGCCAAGCGCGATTTCACCGAGGACGACATCTACGCGCGAGGCGGTCGCGCGCTGCAAAAGGCGATCGTGCAGGGCACGACGCGGATGCGCACCCATGTCGAGATCGATCCGCGGATCGGTCTGAAGGGTTTCAACGCGATCGCGAAGCTGAAGCGGGATTTCGCCTGGGCGGTCGATCTCGAGCTTTGCGTGTTTCCGCAGGAAGGGCTGCTCAACGATCCGGGCTGCGACGACTTGCTGATCGAGGCCTGCGAGCGCGGCGCCGGCGCGATCGGCGGCGTGCCCTATGTCGACAGCGATCCGCACGGCCAGATCGCGCGCATCTTCGAACTCGCGCGGCGCTACGATATCGACATCGATTTCCACCTGGATTTCGACCTCGATCCGTCCTGGATGAATCTCGACGAAGTCTGCCGGCAGGCCGACGCGCATCGATGGGGCGGGCGGGTCGCGATCGGCCACGCCAGCAAATTGTCGGCGCTCGACGCGGCCGGGCTGAAGCTCGCAGCCAGAAAGCTCGCCGATTCCGGCGTCGCGGTCACGGTGCTGCCGGCGACCGACCTCTATCTGATGGGGCGGGACCGCGATCATCTGGTGCCGCGAGGCGTCGCGCCGGCGCACCGGCTTCGCGAGCTCGGCGTCAATTGTTCGCTGTCCACCAACAACATGCTCAATCCGTTCACGCCGTTCGGCGATTGTTCGCTGGTGCGGATGGCGAACCTTTACGCCAACGTCGCGCAGATCGGGCAGGACGACGGATTCGTCGCGTGCCTCGACATGGTCACCGCGGCGCCGGCGCGGCTGATGAACCTGAAGGACTACGGCATCGCGGTCGGCAATCCGGCCGACCTGGTCGTGCTGGACTGCAGCAGCGCCGGCGCCGCCGTCGCCGAACTGGCACAGCCGCTGATGGCGATGAAGCACGGCCGCATCAGCTTCACCCGCGCCGCGCCGGTGCTGAACCGGCCGAAGTGAACGCGCTCAGCCGGTGCGGAAAATCGCCGTGAGGTCGGCGGGCATCGCCGCGCTGCGTCGGCCTTGCGCCTGCGCGAATACCACCACCACGATCGCGAACAGATAAGGCACGCTTGCCAGCAGCGACGGCGAGATCGCGACGCCGCCGGCCTGCAGCTTGAGCACGGAGGTTTCGCTGAGCCCGAACAGCAGCGCGGTCGGAATCACCAGAAATGGATTCCAGCGCGCCACGATCACCAGACCGACGGCGACCAGCCCCTTGCCCTTGGTGATGTCCTGCGCCCAGGTCTGGGTGTAGTCGACCGACAGGATCGCGCCGCCGAGCCCGGCGAACAGGCCGCCGACGATCACCGCCTGCCAGCGCACCAGCATCGGGCGGATGCCGAGCGCTCGCGCGACCTCCGCGGATTCGCCGACGACGCGCCAGTACAGCCCGGTGCGGCTGCGATAGAGCCAAAGGCCCGCGGCCGCGGCGAGCGTCAGCGCGGCGGGCGCGGTCCAGGTGATCTGGTCGAGGATCGCGTGCACGAAGACCGGCGCGTCCGGCCACGACGTCCCGAGCGGCAGGAACGGCGAGACTTTGCCGCCGACGAACGGGCGGCCGAAATAGGAGGTGACCCCGAGCCCGATCATCCACACCGCGAGGCCCGATCCGATCTGGTTGGCTCTCGCCGTGAGTACCAGTCCGGCATGCACCAGCGCGAGCAGCGCGCCCGCGATCATGCCTGCGCAAAGTCCCAGCATCGGACTTCCCGTGGCCGCGGCGACCGCGAAACCGACGCAGGCGCCCATCAGCATTTCGCCTTCGACGCCGAGATTGATCACGCCGGTCCGCTGCGTCAGCGTCTCGCCGAGCATCACGATCAACAGCGGCGTGGCGCTGCGCAGCGACGCTGCGACCCACGATCCGATCATCATGATATCGGCATCAGCCACGGGACGCCTTCCAGCGCTGCGACAGCCCGCCGACCGCGAGTGCGGTGGCGAACAGCAGCCCTTGCAGGATGGTCGCGCTGGCCGCCGGCACTTTCGCATAAAGCTGCAGGGAATCGCCGGCCGCGGTGAGCCCGCCGATCAGGAACGAGATCACCACGGCGAGAAACGCGTTGTGGCCGGACAGCCACGCCACCAGGAATCCGGTGAGCGCGTAGCCGACCGAAATGCCCGGCTGCAGCCGGCCCTGGATCGCCGCCACTTCGCAGATTCCCGCAAGCCCGCCGAGCGCGCCGCCGAGCGTCATCACCAGCATCGCCTGCCGCGAGAACGACAGGCCGATCATGCGGCCGACCTTGGCGTTACCCTTGAGGATCGCCAGTTCGCGTCCCCACCGGCCGCGCGCGAACAGCACGCCGAATCCGGTCGCGGCGACCGCGCCGAACAGCAGTCCCCAATGCGCGCGGGTGCCGAACAGGCCGGAGAGCGTCGCGGCCGGCGGAAAATTGACGGTCGCGGGCCAGCCGAGATTGGCGGGGTCCTTCCACGGGCCGAACACCAGCGCGTTGACGAACAACGCGGCGACGTAGTTCAGCAGCAGCGTGATGATGGTCTCGTTGGCGCCGAGCCGGCCGCGCAGCACGCCCGGCACGAAGCCCCACAACGCGCCGCCGGTCATTCCGGCGAGCAGCATCGCCGGCATCAGCACCACGGCCGGCGCGGTGCGAAACGTCAGCACCAGGGCGGTGCCGAAGATCGCGCCGATCAACAATTGCCCGTCGGCGCCGACCGACACCAGGCCGAGCCGCGCCGGCACGATGGTGGCGAGCGCGCACAGCAGGATCGGCGCGGTCTTCACCAGCGTCTCCGACAGCGAGTAGGTGTCACCGACCGCGAACATGATCATGTCGGTCAGCGTCGACAGCGGCGGCTTGCCGATCGACAAAAAGAACGCCATTGCGACCAGCACGAAGATCGCCGCCATGATGGCCGCCGGAACGATACCGGCGAGCATCGGCGGCAGGCCTGCGGAGCGCTCAAGCGACATGCATATCCTCCACGCCCGCCATCAACCGGCCGATATGGTCGCGCGAGGCGCGCTCGCGCGGCACGATGCCCATCAGCCGGCCGTTGAACAGCACGGCGATGCGGTGGGCATATTGCAACAGGTCGTCGAGGTCCTCCGACATCCAAAGCACCGCGCAGCCGGCGGCGGCGTGTTCGAACATCCGCCGCCGCACGGCATCCGCGGCGATGAGATCGAGGCCCATGGTCGGGTAGCAGGCGACGACGAGGGCAGGGTTCCCGGACAATTCGCGCGCGATCACCAGCTTCTGCAAGTTGCCGCCGGACAGCGCACCTGCCGCCAAATGCGGGTTGCGCGGCCGCACGTCGTAATCGTCGAGCAGCGCAGCGGCGCGGCCGGAACGGTCGTCGCCGGCAAAGAATTTGCGGCCGCGCAGCGCGCGCAAATCGAGATTCGACGCCACGTCGAGATCGGCGACGACGGCATTGTCGATCGGCCGCTCTGGAATATAGGCCAGGGCGGCGTTATCAGGCGGCGATCCGTCGGCGCGGCCGGCGAGCGACACGCCGTCGAGCGTGATGTCGCCGGATGTCGCCGGCGTCATGCCGGCGAGCGCCTCGGCGAGCGCGGTCTGGCCGTTGCCGGTCACGCCGGCGATGCCGAACACCTCGCCCGCGCCGACCCACAGCGTGAGTTTCTCGACCGGGCAATGCGATGCCGCCGGCGAGGTCGACAGGCTGATGATCCGCAATCGCGGCACCGGCGAATCCGGTGCGGGCGGTCCGGCGCGGGCGACGACGCTTCGCCCGACCATCGCGGTGACGATCTCTTCCTGCGACATCCGCGCGGCCGCGCCCTGCTCGACCAGCTCGCCGTGGCGCATCACCGCGACGCGATCGGCGCAGGCCGTCACGTCGCTGATCTTGTGGGTGATGAAGATCACCGCCTTGCCGGCGTCCGCCAGGTCTCGGACGAAGCCGTGCAGCCGCGCGACTTCACCCGGCGTCAGCACCGAAGTCGGCTCGTCGAGGATGACGACGCGCGGATCGAGATTGAGCACCTTGGCGAGTTCGACGATCTGCTGTTCGCCGACCGCAAGATCACCGACGCGCCGCGCGGGATCGAGCGCCGGCGCGAGTTTGCGGAGCCAGATCAGCAGGTCGTGCATCACCGGCCGGTTGCGGCCCTGCCACCACGGCGCCTTCGGCCACGCCACCAGCAGATTCTCGCGCACGCTGAGATTAGGCAGCAGCGAGAATTTCTGGAACACCATGCCGATGCCCGCGGCCATCGCATCGCGCGGCGACGACATCGAAACGTCGCGGCCGTCGATCGAGATGCGGCCCTCATCCGGCGCGTAGAGCCCGTACAGCAGCTTCATCAGCGTGCTCTTGCCGGCGCCGTTCTCGCCCAGCAGCGCCAGCACTTCGCCGGGGCAAATCTCCAGATCGATGTTGTGGTTGGCGACCACCGCGCCGAACCTTTTGGTCACGCCGCTCATCTTCACCAGCGGAATGCGCTGGGGCTCGCCGGTCTGGAGTGCCGGCGCGAGCATCGCGCTCAGTCGATCGCAAAGATGGCGTCGACCTCGACGCTGGCGCCCTGCGGCAGGCTGGCGACGCCGACCGCGGTGCGCGCATGCAGCCCGCGCTCGCCGAACAGCGCGTGAAACAGGTTCGAGGCGCCGTTGATGACATGCGGCACGTGCAAATAGTCCGGCGCGCAGTTGACGAAGCCGCCGACGCGCAGGCAGGCGTCGACGCGGTCGAGCGAGCCGCCGCAGGCCTCGCGCAGCGCGGCCAGCAGATTGAGCGCGCAGATTTCCGCGGCGTCCTGGCCGTGCTCCAGCGCGTGGTCGACGCCGAGCTTGCCGCGATATTTCACCTCGCCGTTCCATTCGCAGATTTGTCCCGCGAGATAGACGCGGTCGCGGTGGCGCCGGAACGGCACGAAGTTCGCGATCGGCGTCGGGATGTTCGGCAGGCGAATGCCGAGTTCGATCATCCGTTGCTCCGGCGAGGTGTCGATCGTCAGCGTCGTCATATGCGTCCTGCGATGCGGCCGTCGCGGCCGGCCGTTATGTGGCGGCGGCAAATCCGGCCAGCACGTCTTTCGATCGGGTGACGAAGCCGTACAGCAGCTTCACATTGTACAGCGTCGCCTGCACGCAATAGTCCGGCGAGGTGGTGGCGCTGGCGTCCTCGATCAGCACGGTGTCGTAGCCGAGGAAGCTTGCATCCTCGAGCGTGGTCATGACGCATTGGTCGAGATTGACGCCGCCGATCAGCAACGTCTTGACCCCGAGATTGCGCAGGATGGAATCGGTCTCGGTATCCCAGAACGCGCTGAAGCGGTGCTTGACGATCTGGATGTCGCGGTCGCCGGGGTGAATTTCATCGATTACTTCTGCGCCCCAACTGCCGCGGCCGATGACTTCGGAGCGGGTGCCCGGAACGGGCTCGGCAAGGCCGGGCTCGTCGCCGCGCGGGCTGTGCGCATGGCGCAGCGACGGATGGATGTTGAGCAGGTCCTTGCGCACCCCCCAATTGACCCAGATCACCGGCAGCGACTGACTGCGGAACGACGCCACGAGCCGGCTGATCGGTTCGATCGGCTTGCGGTTCGGCGATACGTCGATGCCGCGGGAATCCAGCCAGCCGCCCTTGCAGCAGAAATCGTTCTGCATGTCGACGATCAGCAGCGCGGTCTTGTTGGCGTCGATGACGATGCTTTGCGGCTCGGCGGCGATCGCGACGCTGCGCAACGGCCGAGCCTGCCGTGTCATGTCGACGAGGTCGCGGGAGACCAGCCATGACTGCCCCGGCGCCGCGCCCATTTCGACGGGACGATCGGGAACGGGCTTGCGTTGCGTGCTCATGGGGTCTCCTGCGGTCGTCTCGCGGCTTGCGGCTTACTTCGGCGAGCCGACCACGCCTTTGACAAAGTAATCCATCGACTCGATGGTCGCTAAGCTCATTTTCTCGCCTTCGCCGCCGGCCATCGTGCCGTCTTGCTTGGCGAGCGGCCCGGTCCATACCACCTTCTTGCCCGAGATGATGTCGGCCTTGGTCGCGAGCACCTTGCTCTGGACGTCGGCGGGCACCGCTGCGCCGAACGGATCGAACACCGCCGCGCCGCTGGCGAGATTGCCGCGCACCAGCGACGGCTTCCAAGTGCCGCCCTTGGCTTCCAGCACCAGCTTTTCCATCATCGGCCCCCAATTCCAGGATACGCCGGTGAGCCAGGCCTTCGGCGCGCGGTCGTGGATGTCGACGTCCTTGCCGATCACGTAGATGCCGCGCTTCTCGGCCGTCTGGGCAATCGTGATCGGGCTGTCGACCTGTTCGGCGACGACGTCGATGCCCTGGTCGGCGAACGCGTTGACAGCCTCGGTTTCCTTCTGCGGCTCCCACCATGCGCCGGTCCACACCACGGTGGTGGTGGCCTTGGGATTGACGGACTGCGCGCCTAGCGTGAAGGCGTTGATCGAGCGGATCAGTTGCGGGATCTGGAACGCGGCGACGAAACCGAGCTTGCCGGTCTTGCTGACCGAGCCGGCGGTGATGCCGGCGAGATACATGCCATCGTCGGAATCGGCCCAATAGGTGCCGACGTTCCTGGAGGTCTTGGCGCCGCCGGCGTGCAGGAAGGTGACGTCGGGATATTTGTCGCCGAGCTTGATCGCCTCGTCGAGGTAGCCGTAGCTGGTGGCGAAGATGATCTTGTTGCCGGAATTGATCAGCCGCTCCATCACGCGAGCGACTTCGGCGGTTTCCGGAACGCCCTCGAACGCGGTGGTGGCGACGCCCGGCACCTTGCTCTCGATGTATTTGCGGCCGAGGTCCATCGAGGTGTTGTAGCCGAAATCGGCGGCGGGCCCGACATAGATGAAGCCGATCTTGGTCGGATCGTCCGCGGCCGCGGCGGTGACGAGGGCCGACGCCAGCAGCGTCGATAATGCGAGTTTGCGGAGGGTGGTCATGGGCTGTCTCTCCTGTCCGGCCGGGCGCGGCGCGCCGTGATGTAAGTAATAATATACTTACATAAGCATGGAGCGTGCCACACTTGGCGCGTCGCGGCCTTGCGGCTACTCCGTCTGGGTCATGAACGGGATTGAAACATCAGCATTTGCAGCCGTTTGGTGGTTTGCGGGAACGGCGCGAAGACCGGCCGCAATGGCGTGATCGGCGGTCCGCCGCCGGCATCGTCCGTCGCGTCGCGCGCACGGTTTTCGCCGAAGATTCGGGCAGCGGCTGATCTTTTTTGAGCAGGGCAGCCGCCAATCAGACCGGCTCGACGTAACGCGCGATCACCTCGCGGGCGATCACCTTGTGCTGCGCCAGCCAGGTCTTGTCGAAGGTGTCCTTCTGGAAGATCACCGACAGCGTGTAGCCGTTCGACATGTGGAAATAGCTGAGACTGACGATCAGCACGTAGAGCTGCAGCGGATCGAGGCCTGCGCGAAAGCAGCCGACCGCCTCGCCGCGGGCTATGATCTTCTCCAATTGGGTGATAACCGGGGAGGAAATCATCGGCGTGCGCTTCGAGCGCTTGAGGAACTTCGCCTTCAGCAGGTTTTCGCCGCTGAGCAGGCTGATCAGCCGCGGATGCGCCGCGAAATGTTCGTAGGTGAATTCGAACAATTGCAGCATCGCCTGCATCGGCGGCGCGGTGTCGAAGTCGAGCTTGAGTTCTTCATCGCGCAGACCGCTCAGCGTGTCTTCGAGCGCGGCGATATAAAGCCCCTCTTTGCCGCCGAAATGATGATAGATCATCCGGATGTTGACGCGCGCGGCGGCACAGATCGCCTCGATCCGCCCCCCGGAAAAGCCTTTGGCGGCGAATTCGTTGACCGCGGCGCGCAGAATGCGCGCGCGGGTGCCGGGCATCGGCTTGGCGGGTTTTGCGCTTTTCGCCGGGTCTGACGGTCGCGGTGCCGGCTTGGCGGGCTTCGGGGGACCCTTGAGGGGATCCTCGCCGGGAGCCTTGAGGTGACCCTTGGGCGTCACCTTGTTTGACACGCGGGTGTTGGTTTCGCGCCGCTCCAGCATCGTGCCGTCCGTCCGCTGATAAGTAAGCTTTGACTTACAATGGCCGGCGCGCTTTCGCCAGCGACGCCTGACGCGCTCGCGTCGCGGCTCGACGCGGGCGGCGATGGCGAAACTGTTTCAATCGTTCGGCAGGGCGCGCCGCCTCGTGCACGATGTCTGCGCCGACCGCGGCTGTCGCCGCGACCAGGTCGCGCCTGGCCCGCAGCCTAGCGCTTCGACGTCTTCGCCTTTTTCTTCGGCGTCTTTTTGGCCGTCTTCGTGGCTTTCTTTCTGGCCATCTTCTTCATGGCCTTCTTCGCGGTCTTCTTGCCGGATTTTTTCGGCGCGGCTTTCTTGGCCGAGGATTTTTTGGCCGAAGACTTCTTGGGCGACGCCTTTTTCGGCGCTGCTTTCGTTGTTGCAGCCTTCTTCGGCGCGGCGGGAATCCTGGTCACCGCCTTGGCGACCGCGCCGAGCAGTGCCACCGGCGCGGACGCGGTCGGCTTGGTGGTCGCCTTGCGGACGCGGCGCGCGGCCGATTTAACCGCGACCTTGGTCATCGCGGCGGCGCCATCGACCACCAGATCGATCAGGTTGTCGACCAGCGGCTTCGGGGCTTCGGGCGGCGGAGCGTCATGCGCCGAGGTGTCGGGGGCCGTCGCTTGATGCGGCGTATCGGCCGGCGGGGTGTCGCTGGTCTTTTCGGTGTCCACTGAAGCCTCCGGGTTGCGGCGTCGAAGCTAGCCGATTTTGTCCGCGCTGAAACTGTTTTTTCAGGCGACGCCCTGCGTGCGGCGGCCGCGTCGGGATTTCATCGGGTGAGATAACGATACAGCGCGATCAGCGCGACCATCGCGGCGAAAATCAGCAGCGCCGGTAACGGCCGTTTGCCCGGTGCGCCAGATCTGCCCGATGCCCCCGCGGGCTGCGGCTTCGGCGGCTTCTGGAACCGCACGACATTGTCCTGCGATGCCGGCTTGCGCGCCTCGGGCTCGGGCGCGGCACCGGTGCCGCCCATCTCGCTGTAATAGGCCTGATAGGTTTCGCGCACCGCGATCGCCTTGGACTCGATCTCGCTCATCTTGTCGAGCCGGTCCCGATAGCCGGTCAGCATCCGCTGCGCATCAGCCGGCAGATCGTCGAAGCTGCCGAGCTTGGCCATCATCAGCCAGGTGGCGAAATCGGCTTCGGCCCGGGTGCGGGCCCTGCGGGCGATGCTGGTGCTGGGAGTGGTGGCCATGGCGATCCGGTCGATGCGTGGCCGCGACGCGGCGGCGGCCCGCCACGTTCAATATCCGAAATTTTCCGGGCGCGGCAGGGTTTCGTCTGCGCGGATTCCGGCTTTACCGCTGGCGCTGCGCCGCCGTGGTCGTTACATTGACGATGCGAGGCTGTGTCGCGCGTCAGGAGCCATAATATCCCCGGGGCCTTATCGATCCTCAAGGGAACTGTCCCTGGCCAGGTCCGTGGACTTGGTCACATGGTGCCCACCTACTTTCGTAGGGAACTCCGGGATCGAGCGCTTCAACGCCGATTGCGGCTTCGCACTTAATTTGCTTGCGTCGACCGTCGCGGGCGGCGCGGCCTGCATTCCCGATTCCATTTTCCATGAATGCGATTTCGCCGGACTCAGCAAAGCAG
>CAXUBE010000011.1:0-29123 GCA_964249215.1 uncultured Rhodopseudomonas sp.
AAGCCGCGTCAGGCTCTCGAGATCGCGGCAGACGCCGAAGCCGCGATAGCCGGCGGCGCTGCCGTCGCGATCCTGCATCGGCAGGCCCGCCATTTCGGTCGCCAGCCTGCGGCCCATGCCGTCCGCAGGCCAGTGCAACATGATGCCGCTCCAGGTGGCGCGGCTGCCGATCGCGCGGGCAACCCTGCCGTCGGCGTCCAATCCGAGCGTTGCGGCGATCTCGTGCCATGGCCGCCCAAGCGCGGCAGCGGTTTGCGCGCCGACCAGTTGCTTGAATTCGTCGGAGGCTGTTGTGAACCGACCCGCTGCATCGATCTGCCAGACGAAGCGCAGCGGATGACGGCGCGGGATAAGCCTCTCGCCCGGTCTGTCGTGTTCGGACTCCAGCGGCGGCTGGTCGGCCGGCCCCACCGCAGGAGACGGTTCGAACGTTGTGTCCGCCGCGGCCGCCGGCTCCGCGGGCCGCGGATGCGCGACATCGGGCGGCGACGGCACGTATTTGCCGGGCGTCACATCGTTGGTCCATCGCGCGATCAGTCCGACTTCGTCGCCGGAGCCGACCCGCTGCAGCACCAGCCGGCCGATCACCACCGGCGCCTCGGCACGGCCCAGTTTCAGCGCATCCTCCCGCGCGGCATCGAGGCCCGCCTCGCTCAGGCTGCGAAAGCGCAGTATCATCCGCGCCGGTTCGCTTGCGCCGATCAGGCGTCCGTCGCGTGCGAAGGAAGCGATCGGCACGTCGCTGCCTTCCACCAAAGCGCGCAAACGCTCGTAAAGCGGCAGCGATCGGCCGAGCGAATCGGTGGATGTAACCAGCACGCCGGAGGTGCCGTCCGGGGAATCAAGTCGGGCGCAGGCGCAGGTCACCAGCGTGCCGAGCCGGCCGCCGAAGCCGCGCATCCGCTCCAGCCTCACCGCCTCGCGCGGTGGCAATTGCCTGGCGAGTTGCGCGATCTGCCGGCGATGCGGATCGGCCGGGCCGAAGATGCGGGCGGTGAGCGCGACAGGATTGGCGGCCCCGAACACCCGCGCACCGACCGCATTGGCCCACAGGATGCGCGTGCCGTCGATCGACCACAGCCAAGCCGGCAGTGCGCTTGCGGCGTGAACCGCGAGCCGCGGATCGTCCGGACCGGGCAGTTGGGAATTGACATCGGTCATCGGGCGCTCGGCGAAACGGGTCGCGGTGCCGCCCGCCCGATCCGGGCGGGCCGGCTGCCGACACCGTTAACAATTCGTTAGTATCGCTTTGGTTGGGCGCAACGTCCACGATGGCGGCGCCGCGACCCCGGTCTAAGCGCGGATAACCTTAATTATTCCGCCGCGGCAGAACCTCGGCGCGGGCCACCGCGTTGGGCTGTTGCAAAACACCGTCGATCCGTCACGATGCGCCTGATGTCGAGGCGGCCTGTCATCGGGCAACGACAGGTGAAAGCGGGACGGTTCTCGTTCTGCTTTGCGCGACAAACAGGGAGGCCGATCATGGATCAGAAAGACGGTTTCGAAATTCCGAAAGATATGCGCTCGATGGCTGAAGCCAGCTTCGGCCAGGCCCGCAAGGCGTTCGAGCATATGCTGGCGAGCGCGCAGCAGACTGCCAGCAGCTTCGAAGGCAAGGGCGAAAGCGTTCGCGCCGGCGCCAAGGACATCACCACCAAGGCCGTCGGCTACGCCGAGAAGAACGTGACCGCATCGCTGGATTATGCGCAGCAACTGCTCCATGCCAAGGATCTTCCCGATTTGCTGCGAATTCACAGCGAATACGTCCAGGCGCAGATGAAGGCGTTGGCCGAACAGGCCAGCGAGCTCGGCCAGATCGTCAGCCGCGCCGCGATGGATGCCGCCCGGCCGAAGATCTGACGCTATCTCGGCCGCAGCAACCGCAGACCCGATCATTCAAAGGCCGATCGCCGAGGCGCTGCCGGCACTTTTGCCGGTTCAATAAGCGGAAACGATCAACCTGATACACAATTGCGAGGTTTCATATTGCGACGCACAAAATAACGATGTATGGCATCGGCGCGGCTGCCCGAACGGGCCGCCTCGATTCAGCCTTGCCATCCGCTTTTCATTTCGACGCAGGTCGCTGGCCGGATCGCCCGATTTTCAATCTCTTGAGCGAAGGATGCGTTGCATGGCCGATTCCACCGATCCGTTCTCGTCTTCCGTGATCCCGTTCCAACTGCCCGAGCAGGTTCGGGCGTTCGCCGAAAAGGGCGTCTCGCAGGCCCGCGAAAACTACACCAAGCTGAAGGACGCCGCCGAAAGCCACAACGGCGCGATCGAGGCGATGTTCGCCTCCGCCACCAAGGGCACGACCGACTACTCGGCCAAGATGCTCGACATCGTCAAGGCCAACACCACCGCGACCTTCGACCTGATGCAGGGCCTGACCGGCGCCAAGACGCTTCCGGAAGCGTTCGAGATGCTGACCGCGCACACCAAGCACCAGGTCGAAGCGATCACCGCGCAGACCAAGGAGCTTGCCGAGTTCGGTCAGAAGGTGGCCGCACAGACCATGGAGCCGATCAAGGCCAGCGCGGAAAAGATCTTCAAGCCCGCCGCTTGATGTCGTGACCTGCCGACGTTCGAAAAGCCCGGGCCTGCGCCTGGGCTTTTTGTTGAGAGGGCTAACCTGCGTGGTTTGTGCAGAGCTCCGGCGGCCTTGCCAAAATTGACGGTTGCACCTAGTTTCCGGCCCGTTCGCGCGCCCCGCGCCGCGAAGGATGCAGTTGTAGCTCAGTTGGTTAGAGCGCCTGTCTGTGGAACAGGAGGTCGGTGGTTCGAGCCCACCCAACTGTACCAACCAAACCCTTTGCTTTCTGGTTTCGGAACGTCCTGCAACCGCGCACGTTGCCGTTAGCGAGGGCGGGAGCGGCGATGACAGATCCGGGCAACGAAGCGATCTCGGTGCTGGTGGATATCGCCCGCACCTCCGGCCTCGACCTGAATGCCGGGCAGCGCGCCCAGCTCGACCTGCTGATCGCGAAAGGCCTTATTGCACCGCAAGAGCCGGACGCGGCCACGGCCCGCACGAAGTACCATCTCACCAGCGCCGGCCAAGGCGTGCTCGATAAGCGCGGTATCGGCGCCAACGAGTCGTAAGCGGGTTTGCTGCCGGCTGTTTCTCAAACGACGCATGCCGATCGAGAAGTGCGCTATCCCAGCGCCGATGCGCTTGCCAATCCGATATTCCTAAATCAGACTTGATAGGTCAGGTGCTCCAAACCAAAGGACGTCACCTGCAGGCGCCGGGGGCGGCGCGTTTCTCGATCATGGGGGACATGTGCATGACCAGATCGCCGTATCGGCGGACGAGTATATTGTCCGCAGCCGCGTTCGCGATGTCGCTGCTGTCGTCGGCGGCGTTCGCCTACACCGCCGAACAGCAGCAGGCCTGCACCGGCGATGCATTCCGGCTTTGCGGTTCCGATATCCCGGATGTCGACCGCGTCACGCTGTGCATGATCCGGAATAAGGCCCAACTCAGCCCCGAATGCCGCGCGCATTTCGGACCGCCCGCGCCGGAGCCGTCGCTGACGCCGGTCGCGGTGCGCAAGCCGGTCAGCATCAAGCCGCCGGCCAGACCCAAACCGGTCAGCGCGAAGACGCGCAAGACCGGCAAGACCGTGAAACCTGCCAAGCCGGCCAAGCCGGTGGCAAGCTGATCGCGGCGCGATAAGCCGCGGCCGCCGGCGCGACAAGCTGCCACGTTGGGTTGGTCCGGGGCGTCCACATCTATGACTGCGGACAACACGCGAGCAAATATCGTGAGCGATCACCGCGCCGAACTCGACCGGCATTTCGCCTGGTTCGAGGCCAAGCTGCCGCCACGGCCGGCGCGGCTCGTCGGATGGCTGCGCAAGCCGTCGTCGAAATACGTCCGCATCCCCGTCGCGGTGCTGCTGGTCGGCGGCGGCATATTCAGCTTCCTTCCGGTGCTGGGATTGTGGATGCTGCCGCTCGGACTGCTGCTGATCGCCCAGGATGTTCCGGTTTTTGAAAAGCCGATGGTCGGGGCGCTCGGATGGATCGAACGCAAATGGCTCGCGCGCCGGCAAGTGAAGGCCGCTGCGATCAAATCCGTGGGGCCCGGACAGGGTTGACGCTGCGGCGGTTTCCAAACTACTGCAATGACCGAATTCGCCCGCCGCGCCGGCGACGGAGGATGTCAGGTCGATCCGACAGATGAAGACGGTTTCCGCGGTCATCCCGCTTTATAACGGCGCGCTTTTCATCGAAGCGGCGATCCGCAGCGTGCTGGCGCAACAGCGTCCGGTCGATGAACTGATCGTCGTCGATGACGGATCGACCGACGACGGCGCCGGCGCCGCGATCGTCAGGCGGCTGGCTTTGCGTGAACCCCGGCTGAAATTCTTCCAAAAGCAAAATGGCGGGCAGGGGTCGGCGCGCAATTTCGGCGTCGCGAAATCGAGCGGCGAACTGATCGCGCTGCTCGACCAGGACGACGAATGGTATCCGCATCATATCCAGGTGCTGGAGCAGCCCTTCAACGAGCCGCGCGGCGAGCCGCTGGGCTGGGTGTATTCCAATCTCGACACCGTCGACGCGTCGGGCCGCATGATCAACAGATCGGTGCTCGATACCCTGCGGGACAACGAACATCCCAAGCGCACCATCTTCGCCTGCCTGCGGCAAGACATGTTCGTGCTGCCGGGTGCGAGCCTGTTGTCGCGCGAGGCGTTCGACGCCGTCGGCGGGTTCGACGAGAGCTTCATCGGATACGAGGACGACGATTTCTTCCTGCGGATGTTCGCCGCTGGCTACCAGAACATCTATATCAACCAGCCGCTGACCAGATGGCGCATGCACGCCGCCTCGACGTCGTTCAGCGAAAAGATGTCGGCATCCCGCGCGCGCTACTTCGCCAAGCTGATCGCCGACTTTCCCGACGAGCAACAGACGCTGCGGTTCTACACCCGCGATTATATCGCGCCGCGCTTCTCCAAGACCGCGATGATCGAACTGATCACCGGCGTGCTCTGGAACGACCAGACGCGGATCGCGCGCTCGCGCCGGCAGGTGGTTGAGTTCTCGGCGCCGCTCAGCCCCGGGCGCCGCTTCGCGCTGCGGGCAGCGGCTTTGCTGTTGAGCTTGCGGCCGGTACAGGCGATCTACCGGGCGACGCCGAGGCGCCTGATGCAGCGTTTCAAGGCGGCCTACGTCAAATGGGCCGCGCCTTGATCGCATCAACGCTGTTGCAGCGTCCTCGTAGTGTCGCGTGTGACTCAAAAGCCAGCTTGCGAGGAATTTCTGATCGCAGTCGCGCGTGCCCGTCATTTTATCTTTAACGAATCAGCAACATGATTCACTTTCGGCACCCACGGCCAATCGGGAGCCCCAGGTATGAACGTCATCGTTTTCGCATCGCGTAAAGGCGGCTCGGGAAAAAGCACCCTGGCCGCGCATCTCGCCGCGCACGTCCACAAGGCGTCGAAGCCCTGTCTGCTGATTGACGCGGATCCGCAAGGTTCGCTCACGCTCTGGCACAAGCTGCGCGGGACCAACGAACCGGCGCTGCGCATCGCGACCCGCGTGGTGAGCGAGATTGTCGCGGCTGCCAAGCGCGACGGCATCGAGTGGGTGTTCATCGACACGCCGCCGAACGTGTCGTCCGTCGTCGACGATGCGATCCGCAACGCGACCATGGTCATCATCCCGGCGCGTCCCGGCGTGTTCGACGTCAACGCCGTGCAGGACACCATCCTGACCTGCCGCGCCAACCGCAAGCCTTATGCCGTCGTGCTCAACGGTGCGCCGGCGCCGCGCGACGAGGTCGAGAGCCGCATCGTCACAATCGCGCGCGAGGCGCTCGCCAAATTCAAGGCGCCGGTGTGGGGCGGCCAGATCACCAACCGCGCCGATCTCCTGATGGCGCTCGGCGAGGGCCAGGGCGTGCGCGAATATTCGGCCGAAGGCCGCGCGGCGTCCGAAATCAGCCGGCTGTGGTCGGCGATCGAGCGTTCGGTGAAGGCGATCCGCGGCTCGGTATCGTCCGGCGGCGCGATGCACAAGCAGGCGGCCTGATGCCTGCCTGCATCGAGCGCGGGGCTCGCCGACGTTTCGGCTTCAGCAAAAAAAGGCCGGGCCCGAGGGCCCGGCTTTGAGGTATTGGCCACGTGAGGCCGACACAATCACCTTCCAAGAGGGATAACCGGGCCTCCGCGCTGCCGGAGGGGGAAGCAGGGCGCAGCGCGACGTCCCGGCGTCCGCGCATCTGATCTGCGTTCGCGGCGGGCGACAAGCGCACGGCCCGCATGTCAGACATGCGGGGATCGGGGCGCTCAGCCCGGCCAGCGCTGCGCCTTGTTGACGACGAAGTCGCGGAACACCTGCACCCGCGCCACGGTCTTCAATTCTTCCGGATAGACGAAATAGGTATCGAGCTGGATCGAATCCGATTCACCGAACAGTTGTACCAGCCGGTTGTTTTCCTCAATGAGATAGTCCGGCAGCGCGGCGATGCCGAGGCCCTGCTGGCACGCGCGGACCAGGCCGAGGATATTGTTGACCTTGAAATACGGTTCGCGCGGACCCGAGCCGTTGCGCCCGGCGTCGACCAGCCAGCTCCGGTTCTGAAGATGCGGCGGCACCTGACTGTCGCTCAGCATGATCAGACGGTGGCTGTCGAGTTCTTCCAGCGTGCGCGGCGTGCCGAAATGCTTGATGTATTCCGGCGAGCAATAAGCGTGGAAGCCGATCGAGAACAGCTTGCGCTGGATCAGGTCCGGCTGCGTCGGCTTGCGGGTGCGGATCGCGACATCGGCCTCGCGCATCGACAGGTCGAGCTCCTCGTCGGTGACGATCAGCGAAATCCGGATTTCGGGGTACAGCGCGGTGAATTCGCCGAGCCGCGGCACCAGCCAGTGAATGCCGAGGCCGGGCGTGGTGGTGACTTTGAGGTCGCCGCTCGGGCGCTCGCGGCTGTCGGTGAGCTTCGCACGCGCCGCCTGCAGCTGCATGAACACGTCATGCGCGGTGCGAAACAGCAGGTCGCCCTGCTCGGTGAGGATCAGCCCGCGCGCATGGCGGTGAAACAGCGACACCGACAATTCCTGCTCCAGCGCGCTGACCTGCCGCGACACCGCCGATTGCGACAGCCCGAGTTGTTCGCCGGCATGGGTGAAGCTTCCGGCCTCCGCCGCGGCGTGGAAAACCTTCAGCTTGTCCCAGTCCATGTCGGTGAATCCGTCGCGATTTCGAGCCATGATCACTCCGCCGCCACGCGGTCGCCCGCGCTGAGAGCGAGGTAGCGTTCGGCTTCCAGCGCCGCCATGCAGCCGAGCCCGGCGGCGGTGACCGCCTGCCGATAGACCTCGTCGGCGACGTCGCCGGCGGCGAACAGTCCGGGCACCGACGTCGCCGTGGAATTCGGCGCGACCTCGACATAGCCGGACGGGCGCAGCTTGATCTGGCCCTTGACGAGGTCGGTCGCCGGCGCATGCCCGATCGCGATGAACACGCCATCGGCCGCGATCTCCGTGACCGCGTTGGTCTTGAGGTTTTGCAGGCGCACATGGGTGACCTTGGCTGGGCTTCCATTGCCGCAGATTTCGTCGAGCGCGCTGTCCCAGATCACCTTGATCTTCGGGTGCTTGAACAGCCGGTCCTGGAGGATCCGCTCGGCGCGGAAATGATCGCGGCGATGCACGATGGTCACCTGCGAGGCGAAGTTGGTCAGGAACAGCGCTTCCTCGACCGCGGTATTGCCGCCGCCGACCACGACGACCTGCTTGCCGCGATAGAAGAAGCCGTCGCAAGTGGCGCAGGCCGACACGCCGAAACCCTTGAACTTCTCCTCCGACGCAATGCCGAGCCAGCGCGCCTGCGCGCCGGTGGCAAGAATCACCGTCTCCGCCAGATACACGTCGCCGCTGTCGCAGGTGAGGCGGAACGGCCGCCGGCCAAGATCGAGCGCGGTCACCGTGTCGGTGACGATCTCGGTGCCGACATGGGTGGCCTGCTTCTCCATCTGCTCCATCAGCCAGGGACCCTGGATCACATCGGAAAAGCCGGGATAGTTCTCGACGTCGGTGGTGATGGTGAGCTGGCCGCCGGGCTGGATGCCCTGGATCAGGATCGGTTCCAGCATCGCGCGCGCGGCATAGATCGCGGCTGTGTAACCGGCGGGGCCGGAGCCGATGATGACGACTTTGGCGTGGATGGGGTTGGCCATGGCGCTGATCCCCCCTCTGTTAAGGGAAATGCGGGGACTATGAACGGGTTTTGGCCCTGCAGGGCGTCGCCGCGGGCGGGTGACGTGTCGAGACTCGAGTTTATGCCATCTGGTCAGCTATGCAAGATTTGCAATCCCTCGCCGCCTCATTGTGCCCCTGTTTCGGCACGGTTCTGATCGACGAAATAAAATTGCGCGCGGCCGGCCCGCTGAGCTAAGAGATTTGCCGGATTTGGCCGCAAAGCGGCAGGCTAGGGTGAGCGGGTGTCGAAGAGCCTGGACGAGATCGACCTGAAAATCCTGCGCGAGGTCCAGTCGGACGGCCGAATCACCAATGTCGAACTGGCGCGGCGGGTCGGGATTTCACCTCCGCCCTGCCTGCGCAGGGTCCGCACGCTTGAGGAGGAAGGCTACATCCAGGGCTATCGCGGACTGCTCGATCCCGCGCTGCTCGGCTTCGACGTCACGGTGTTCGCCGCGGTGCATTTGTCGAGCCAGGCCGAAGCGGATTTGCGCGCTTTCGAGGATTTCGTGCGCGGCCAATCGCTGGTGCGCGAATGCTGGATGCTGTCCGGCGAAGTCGACTTCATTCTGAAATGCGTCGCGCCGGACATGGCGACGTTCCAGGGCTTCGTCACCCAACTCACCGGCGCGCCGCATGTCCGCAACGTGCGGACGTCGCTGGTGTTGCGCAATTCGAAAGACGCCGCCGCGGTGCCGATGGAATTGAAGGGCGGCCGATAGATCGTGCAGCGCTTCCTTATCCCCCCGCGAAGACGGGAGCAAGCCGCTCAAGCCTTTTTCCGCATGATGGCGTCGAGACTGATCGGCCCGCCGCCGGAGGTCGCCAGATAGAGGCACGCGAAGCAGAACAGGATCGCGGCGGTGCCGCCATTGATCAGCGGCAGGAAAACCGGCTCGCCCGACTTGAACATGTGCCCCAGGAAATACGCAGCCGCCATCTCGCCGGCCAGGATGAAGGCGACCGGACGCGTGAACAGCCCGAGCAGCAGCAGCGTGCCGCCGACCAGTTCGAGGGCCCCGGCGAAGGTGATCAGCGGCGGGATGTTGGCGAAGTACGGCACCGCGGGAAATTTGAAAATCTTGGCGATGCCGTATTGCAGCAGCAGCAGTCCAGTGATGAAACGAAACAGGCTCAACGCCGGAGGCTGAAATCTCGCGAAAGTCTGGTCCATGTCGATCAAGTCCCCGCTGTTCGTGATGCGTCGCTTCTAACTTAATGCAACGCAATATGCATCCGCTGGCATCTTTGAAACACGTCAAGGCTGTGAATATTCCAGCCGCGACCGGCGACAGGGCGGGCGGCGCGGCCGTTCAAGCCGACACCGTCAAACTCAGCGCCATTCGACCTTGGTGATTTCGTAGGCCTTGGCCCCGCCGGGCGCGACGACTTCGACCGAGGTGCCCTTCTTTTTTCCGATCAGCGCGCGCGCGAGCGGCGAGGTGATGGAGATGCGCCCCTTCTTGGCGTCGGCCTCGGGTTCGCCGACGATCTGCCATACCGCCTTTTTCTCGGTGTCCTCATCGACCAGCGTCACGGTCGCGCCGAACTTGATGGTGTCGCCGGACAGCTTGCTGATGTCGATGACGTCGGCACGCGCGAGCTTGTCTTCCAACTCGGCGATGCGGCCTTCGTTGTGCGACTGCTCTTCCTTTGCGGCGTGGTATTCGGCGTTTTCCGACAGATCGCCGTGCGAGCGCGCCTCGGCGATATGCTCGATGATGCGCGGACGATCCTCGGACTGGCGCTTCTTCAGCTCCACCTCGAGGGCGGCGTATCCGCCGGCCGTCATCGGTACTTTCTCGATCATCTTTGTCTTCGTCCTTCAACGCGTTCGCCGTCCGACAAGCTGTGGCGCACGATGCAGTCAGTCACCTGAACCTGCGGCGGCATGCAAGCCGTCGCTGGCGCCCGGCAAAGCGCCGGATAGAACCTCACCAGCGCGGGCAGGTTCCCACACCGGCGGAGGTCAGGAGCGACGGATACCTCGCCGCACCAGGATCAGGTTTCGGAAAAATAACTCTGCAGGGTGCGGACCTCAAGGTCGCCGCCCAGATAGGCGCGGATACCCTGCGCGGCGGCCACCGCACCTGAAAGAGTGGTGTAATACGGAACTTTATGCAAGAGGGCAGCGCGGCGCAAAGAGCGGCTGTCGGCCAGTGCCTGCGGACCTTCCGTGGTGTTGAAGACCAGTTGGATGTCCCCGTTCATGATCGAGTCGACGATGTGCGGGCGGCCCTCCAGCACCTTGTTGACCTTTTCGGTCGGCACGCCGTGGTCGGCAAGGAAGCGCTGCGTGCCCGAGGTTGCCATCACCTTGAAGCCCAGCGAATGCAGCAGCCGCACCGCCTCCAGAATCCGTGTCTTGTCGGTCTCGCGGACCGAGACGAACACCGTGCCCTTGCGCGGCACGCGGGTGCCGCCGCCGAGTTGGCTCTTGGCGAACGCCACCTCGAAGCTGCGGTCGATCCCCATCACCTCGCCGGTAGAGCGCATCTCCGGGCCGAGCACGGTGTCGACGCCCGGGAAACGGGCGAACGGAAACACCGATTCCTTGACGCCGACATGGCCGAGCGGGCGTTTCGACACGCCGAGGTCGGCGAGCTTCTCGCCGGCCATGATCCGCGCCGCGAGTTTCGCCACCGGCAGGCCGATCACCTTGGCGACGAACGGCACCGTGCGCGACGCCCGCGGATTGACTTCGAGCACGTAGATCTCGCGATCCTTGATGGCGAATTGCACGTTCATCAGCCCGACGACGTCGAGCCCCAGCGCCAGTTCGCGGGTCTGGCGTTCGAGTTCGGCGATCAGGGCGGCATCGATCGAATGCGGCGGCAACGAGCACGCGGAGTCCCCGGAGTGGATGCCGGCCTCCTCGATATGCTCCATGATGCCGACGATGAACGTGTCCTTGCCGTCGCACAGGCAATCGACGTCGATCTCGATCGCGTCGGTGAGGTAGCGGTCGAACAGCAGCGGATTGGTGCCGAGCACCGTGTTGATCTGCCCGGTCTTGTCGTTCGGGTAGCGCGCCTTGACGTCGGCGGGCACCAGTTCGGGCAGCGTGCCGAGCAGGTAGTCGCCGAGCTGATTGTCTTCGCGGATGATCTGCATCGCGCGGCCGCCCAGCACGTAGGACGGGCGCACCACCAGCGGCAGGCCGAGCCCCGCGGCCACCAGGCGCGCCTGTTCGACCGAATAGGCGATGCCGTTCTTCGGCTGCTTCAGCCGCAATTTGTCGAGCACGCGCTTGAAGCGGTCGCGGTCCTCGGCGAGGTCGATCGCATCCGGCGAGGTGCCGAGGATCGGCACATCTGCGGCTTCCAGCGCCCGCGCCAGCTTGAGCGGCGTCTGGCCTCCGAACTGGACGATCACGCCGTGCAGGCGGCCGTTCTGTTTTTCGGTGTCGATGATTTCGAGCACGTCTTCCGCGGTCAGCGGCTCGAAATACAATCGGTCGGCGGTGTCGTAGTCGGTCGACACGGTCTCCGGATTGCAGTTGACCATGATGGTCTCGTAGCCGGCGTCGTGCAGCGCGAAACAGGCGTGGCAGCAGCAATAGTCGAACTCGATGCCCTGGCCGATGCGGTTCGGGCCGCCGCCGAGGATGATGACCTTGTCGTTGCCGGACGGCGCGCTCTCGTCGACGACGCCGCCCGCGAACGGCGCCTCGTAGCTCGAATACATGTAGGCGGTCGGCGCGGCGAATTCCGCGGCGCAGGTATCGATGCGCTTGAACGCCGGACGGACCCCGAGCCGGTGCCGCAGCGCGGTGACGTCCGCTTCGGTGAATCCCGCGAGCACCGCGAGCCGCGCGTCGGAAAAACCCATCGCTTTCAGCGTGCGCAAGCCGAAGGCGTGCGCCGGCAACCCGCTGGCCTTGACCTTGGCTTCGACGTCGACGATGCCCCGCATCTGCGACAGAAACCACGGATCGATCTTGCAGGATGTGAAGATCTCCTCGTCGCTCCAGCCGAGCCGCATCGCCTGCGCGACCTGAAGCAGACGATCCGGCGTCGGCGTGCCGAGCGCGGCGCGGATCGCGTTCTTGTCGTCGCTGCGGCCAAGCCCGACGATTTCGATTTCATCGAGCCCGGTAAGGCCGGTCTCGAGCCCCCGTAGCGCCTTTTGCAGGCTTTCCTGAAAGGTGCGGCCGATCGCCATCACCTCGCCGACGGATTTCATCGACGTCGTCAGCGTCGTCGAGGCGCCGGGGAATTTCTCGAACGCAAAGCGCGGGATTTTCACGACGACGTAGTCGATGGTCGGCTCGAACGACGCCGGCGTGGCACCCCCGGTGATGTCGTTGGAGATTTCGTCGAGCGTGTAGCCGACCGCGAGTTTCGCCGCGACCTTGGCGATCGGAAAACCGGTCGCCTTGGAGGCCAGCGCCGACGAACGCGACACCCGCGGGTTCATTTCGATCACGACCATGCGGCCGTCGGCGGGATTGACGCCGAACTGCACGTTGGAGCCGCCGGTCTCGACGCCGATCTCGCGCAGCACCGCCAGCGAGGCGTCGCGCATGATCTGGTATTCCTTGTCGGTCAGCGTCAGCGCCGGCGCCACGGTGATGGAATCACCGGTGTGCACGCCCATCGGATCGAGATTCTCGATCGAACAGACGATGATGCAGTTGTCGTTCTTGTCGCGCACCACCTCCATCTCGAACTCTTTCCAGCCGAGCACGGATTCCTCGATCAGCACTTCGTCGGTGGGGGAGGCGTCGATGCCGCGCTCGACGATCTCGATGAACTCGGCCTTGGTGTAGGCGATGCCGCCGCCGGTGCCGCCCATCGTGAACGAAGGCCGGATGATCGCCGGCAGGCCGATGTCGTCGAGCGCGCGCAAGGCATCCGGCAGGTTCTTGGTCTGGATCGAGCGCGGCGTTTCCAGACCGATCCTGGTCATCGCCTCGCGGAACAGCCCGCGGTCCTCCGCCTTGTCGATCGCATCCGCGGTGGCACCGATCATCTCGACGTCGAACTTGTCGAGCGTGCCTTGCTTGCGCAGGCTGAGCGCGCAGTTCAGCGCGGTCTGTCCGCCCATGGTCGGCAACAGCGCGAAGCCCTTCGAACAGTCGCCGCGTTCCTTCTCGATGATCTTGGCGACGATTTCGGGGGTGATCGGCTCGATATAAGTGGCGTCGGCCAATTCCGGATCGGTCATGATCGTCGCCGGGTTGGAGTTCACCAGCACGATCCGGTAGCCTTCCTCCTTCAGCGTCTTGACGGCCTGGGTGCCGGAATAATCGAACTCGCAGGCCTGGCCGATCACGATGGGACCGGCCCCGATGATCAGGATCGTCGAGATGTCTGTTCGCTTCGGCATTCAGTCCTGCTGCGGCGGAAATCAGGCACAAAAAAAGGGCGCGCAGCCGCGCGTCCCTCGATTCAAGGCGCCAGGCGAGCCTTGCGCGCAGGCTGTCTTTAGACCAGATCGCGCAGCGGTGAAAGGCCTTCACGGCGGCGATCAACGCGCATTCGGCATAGCGGCTGGAGGCCCGGCCTGGAGTTGAACCAGGATAAGGAGCGATGCACTGCCCCCGCGTTGACACTTCCGCCACCGGGCCGTCCGCATCCTGACTGGTTGCGCGCCGGCGATCCATGTATACCGGGGGTTAACCCTACCGGCGGCGGCGGTCGAATTGGCTGTGACGGCAGATTCAGATCGGTCGAAACGTCGCGCGGAGGCCAGCAACTCGTTCTGGATGTTCACGAACTCGTGTGAAATCGTCCGTAACAAGCCCGCACGCGCCACGTATCTTTCAGCAGTCGGGGCCGCCGTCGCAGGCCGCCCGTCAATGCGCCGCCAACGAGGCGCCACCCTAGCCGAGGTCATCTCATGCGCCGTTCCCTTCGCCGCTTTTCGCTCAGCGCCGCCGCCGTCGGTGCGCTCGTTCTGTCGTTCGCGTCCGCGCCGCTGCAGGCTGCCGAGGACGCCGTCATCATTCCGGCGCCGGCGATCGATGCCAGGTCCGCCGATGGCCTGCAGACCGCGGTGATCGCGGGTGGCTGTTTCTGGGGCGTGCAGGGCGTGTTCCAGCACACCGCTGGCGTCGTCAACGCGGTCTCGGGTTATGCCGGCGGCGCCAAGCTGACCGCGAACTACCCGACCGTCTCGACAGGCACCACCGGACACGCCGAAGCGGTCGAGATCAAATTCGACCCGAAACAGATCAGCTACGGCAAGATCCTGCAGATCTTCTTCTCGGTCGCGCACGACCCGACCCAGCTCAACCGCCAGGGGCCGGACAGCGGCACGCAATATCGTTCGGCGATCTTTACCACCAGCGACGAGCAGAAGAAGATCGCCGAGGCCTATATCGCCCAGCTCAACACCGCGAAGGTCTACGGCAAGCCGATCGTCACCAAGGTCGGACCGCTGGAAGGCTTTTACGCCGCGGAAAACTATCATCAGGACTACCTGACGCTGCATCCGAGCCAGCCTTACATCGCATATAACGATCTGCCGAAGGTCGAGAACCTGAAGAAGATCTTCGCGCAGGACTATCTGGAAAAGCCGACGCTGGTGAGTTCGTCGAAGGTGACCACCAACTGACGGCGGAGGAGCTCATGTCCGACACCAAGACGATCACCGGAAAGCTTGAAAAGAGCGAGAGCGAGTGGCGCAAGGAATTGACGCCGATGCAGTACGCGGTGCTGCGCGAGAAGGCGACCGAGCGGCCGTTCACCGGCGAATATGAGCACGACAAGACCAGGGGGACTTACGTCTGCGCCGGCTGCGGGCAGACGCTGTTCGAGTCGGATGCCAAGTTCGACTCCGGATGCGGCTGGCCGAGCTTTACCGCGCCGGCGGTATCCGATCACGTTGATGAGGAGCGCGACGTCAGCCACGGCATGATCCGCACTGAGGTGCTGTGCTCGAAATGCAGCGGCCATCTCGGCCACGTGTTCGAGGATGGTCCCGGACCGACTGGCTTGCGCTACTGCATCAATTCGGCGGCGCTCAAGCTGCAGCCGAAATAACGCGCTTGCCGCGTGAGGCTTCGACGCGCGGTCCTGCGGGCCGCGCGGTTTTTATTTGCCGACGACTGACGCGCGGCGGATGGAACGCGGGCCGAAAATGTGTTTGAATTTTCGTTCGGTCTTCTCGTTGTCCTCCTGCTAGCGGATGCGCGTCATGGGTCTCGGGACCATCCTGATCATCGTCCTGATCATCGTCTTGTTGGGCGGTTTCAACCGCCGTTTCGGCGGCTATGGCTACGGCCGCGGGCATGGCATCAACGGGTTGATCGGCGTTATTCTGGTCGTGGTTTTGGTGCTGGTTCTGCTCAACAAGATGTGACGCCAGCACGCTGTTGATATTGCAGGCCTAATCGGGTCCGTCGCGAAGTTGCGAGGAATCAGCCCCGGGACGAGCCCAGTTATCGCATTTTGCCGAAACATGCTTATATTAGGGTCTATCCTGAAGTGATGACCCGGGCGGCGGCCGATTTGCCGACCTCGCATGCAGTCATCGATAGCGCTCGTTTAAGAAGGTCACTGATCATGGCATTCAGCTACAACACCGCCGCAGAATTATTTCCCGCCGCCATTCGCAAAAAGAAGCGTGCAGGCTTTGCCTATCGCCGTTTCGACACCGCCGCCGCGGCGGTACAGTTCGCCATCGAGGAGCTTCCGGCGGATTCGCTGAACGGCGCCTATCTCCAGGTCGACGAGGCCCGTTTCGACCAGAGCGGCATCCGCACGCTGTATGAGAGCGACGCGTTTCCGCTGACGCGCCGCAAACCGGTCGCCGTGGTGGAAGCCGACAGCGACGCCGATCAGGACGCCGCCTGATCGCGTGATTTGAATGGCCTGCCTCAGCGCCGCCTGTCGATCCAGCGGCGCAACAACCTGACATTGCGGATATTGGCGCGGAACATCACGTCAAAGGCGTCGCCGAGCAGCGGCACCAGGCCGACGGCGCCGTCCAGTGCGACATTGCCCAGCATCCGGACCGTGATGTGCCACGGCGCACCCAGCGCCCGCGCTTCGCGCACCAGCCATAGCGAGATCGCCGTGGTGATGACGTCGCCGACCACCGGGATCAGGCCGATCAGCCCGTCGACGCCGTAGCGGATGTTGGTGCCGGGCACGATGAAGGCGACGTCCAGCAGCTTCGCCACCGCCTCGAGCCGCGCCAGACGCTGTTCCTTGTTGAGCGGGCGAAACGAGTTCGCGCTCCAGCTATGGAAGTCGAAGCCGTCGCGATCGAACGGTTCGCGGTCGGCGTGCGGGATTTCGCGGCCGTCCTGATCGATGATCGGGCCTTGCTGTCGCGACGCCGGGGTCCGCGATGATCCGCTTCCCGCAAAGATGCGCTGGTTCGCCATGTCTCGGAATTGGGGTACCATCGGCGGCCTCGCAAGTCGCGGCACAATGCCGCCCTGCACAAAACAATCCATCAGGCGCCGTTTGGTTCGACGCCAAGCCGCCTGCGCTTACACTACCTTGTCCTGGCGCAGCGTCGCAATTTCGTGCGCGCTGAAGCCGAACTCTCCGAGCACCTCGTCGGTCTGCTCGCCGAACTCAGGCGGCCGCGCCGCCATCCTGGTTGGCGTGCGCGACAGCGCGATCGGCTGTCCCACAAGGCGGATGTGCCGGTTCTCCGCGTTCGGCACGTCCTGCGCGATGCCGAGATGCCTGACCTGGTCGTCGTCGAACATCTGATCGACCCGGTAGATCGGTCCGCACGGGACGCCCGCGGCATTCAGTTCGCGCACCCAGACATCGGTGCTTTTGACTTTCGTCAGCAGATTGAGTTCGGCGTTCAGCGCGTCGCGGTTTGTCGAGCGCAGCGGCGCGGTGGCGTATTCGGCGCGGCCGACGAGTTCCGGCGCGCCCAGCGCTTCGGCGCAGCGCTCCCAGATCCGCCCGCCGGTGGTGGCGATGTTGATGTAGCCGTCGGAGGTTTTAAACACGCCGGTCGGGATGCTGGTCGGATGATTGTTGCCGGCCTGCGCCGGAATGTCCTGCTCCATCAGCCAGCGCGCGGCCTGGAAATCCAGCATGAAGATTTGCGCCTGCAGCAGCGAGGTCTGCACCCATTGACCCTGGCCGGAGACCTCGCGCTCCAGGAGCGCGGTCATCACGCCGAGCGCGCAGAACAGGCCGGAGGTCAGGTCGGCGACCGGAATGCCGACCCGCATCGGCCCTTCGCCCGGCGCGCCGGTGATCGACATCAGTCCGCCCATGCCCTGCGCGATCTGATCGAAACCCGGCCGCTTGTGATACGGGCCGTCCTGTCCGAAGCCGGAGATGCTGCCGAGCACGATGCGCGGATTGATCTGCCGCAGGCTCTCGTAATCGATGCCGAGCCGGGCCTTCACGTCGGGCCGGAAATTCTCGACCACGACATCGGCCTTGGCGGCCAGGCGGCGAAACACCGCGATCCCCTTCGGATCCTTGAGGTTGAGCGTGATCGCGCGCTTGTTGCGATGCAGGTTCTGGAAGTCGGGGCCGTGGCGCGGGCCGCCGGGCTGTTCGCCCGCGGCGTCCTCGGTCAGCGCGTCGATCTTGATGACGTTGGCGCCCCAGTCCGCGAACTGGCGCACCGCGGTCGGTCCCGAACGCACGCGGGTGAGGTCGAGCACCGTGAAACGTGCGAGCGCCTCCGAGGCGCGGGGAAAGCTCATGCGTCACTCCTCAGGTCTCGACAGCGGCGCAGTGTAGCCGGCCGGCCGGACTGATTGCCAAAGTTTTCGACCGGATGTAAGCGGTTGCGTCCGCGCCGCGGCAAAATGCGACCCCGCGCGCTGCGCCTCCCGCACGGTCAGGAATCAGCATTGCCGCCTTCGCCGCCCAGAGTGGTCATCCTGCTAGCGACGTGGAATGGCGCCGGTTTTCTTGCAGAGCAGCTTCAGTCTTTTCGGACCCAGACCCATGCCGGCTGGCAATTGCTGGTGTCGGACGACGGCTCGAGCGACGGCACCATCGCGCTGCTCGAAGACTTTGCCGCGCGGGTCCCGCAACGCGTCGAAATCCTGCGTGGTCCCGGGAAAAGCTTCTGGCAGAACTTCGTCGCGCTGGTGCGCTCGACGCGGCTCGACGCCGAATTCGACGCCGAACTGATCGCCTATAGCGACCAGGACGACGTCTGGAAGGACGAGAAGCTCGGCAAGGCGGTCGCCTGGTTCAGCGCGGTGCCGCGCGGCAAGCCCGCTTTGTATTTCACCCGCACCGAACTGATCGAACAAGACGGCACGCCGATCGGCCTGTCGCCGCTGTTCACGCGCGCTCCGCGCTTCGAGAATGCGATGGTGCAGAATATCGGCGGCGGCAACACCATGGTGTTCAACCGAGCCGCGCTCGCGGTGTTGCGCACGACGCCGGCGGATGCCGCGATCGTCTCGCACGACTGGTGGACCTATCAGGTGATTGCCGGCGTCGGCGGCATCGCGCATTACGACGCCTGGCCCAGCCTGAAATACCGCCAGCATCCGCAGAACATCGTCGGTGCCAACGCCGGACCGCGCGCGCGGCTGGTCCGGCTGCGGGCGTTTGCCCGCGGCCGCGTCAAGTCCTGGAACGACGTCAACACCGCGACGCTGTTTCGGCTGCGCGGCATGCTGACGCCGCGGAACGCGCGCGTGCTCGAGTTGTTCATGCAGGCGCGCCGCGCGCCATTGCCGAGCCGGATTCCGCTGCTGTGGCGATCGGGCGTGTACCGGCAGAGCCCGCTGGAAAGCTTGGGGCTGTTCATCGCGGTTCTGTTCGGACGATTGTAGGCCCGCGCGCCGCGCTTCGACCCGGCTTTCGGTTTGAAAACACGCGCGCAATGAGATAGATAGAACTTGGCACGCGTCCGGCGTTAATCTTTGCGGATGCGATCTCGGAGCGATGCGCGTGACGTTGCAACACGACTTCAAGCAACGGTTCAATGGAGCGTGGCGCGCGACCGCGCTGGCCGCCGCAATCGTTGTCGCGTTCGGCCTTGCGCTTGCGTCCGGACATGCCGGGGCCGCCGATCCGCGCCGCGCCGCAAAGGCCGCTTTCGCGCGCGAGGACTACGTCAAGGCCGCGGAACTGATGATTCCGCTTGCCGAATCCGGCGATGCGCAATCGCAGGCCTATCTCGGTTTCATGTTCGAGCAGGGCCGCGGCGTGCCGCAGAACTACACCGAGGCGACCTACTGGTATCGGCGCGCCAGCGAGCAGGGATTTTCCACCGCGCAGTACACGCTCGGCCTGCTGTACGACAAGGGCTTCGGCGTGCCGCAGGATCCGGTCGAGGCCGGCAAATGGCTGACGCTTGCCGCCGGCGGCGCGCCGCGTGAATCCCGCGAATATTATGCGCGGATGCGCGACGCGGTCGCCACCAAGCTGACGCGCGGCCAGATCGCCGAAGCGCGGCGCCGCGCGATCGAATTCGCGCCGCGGCCCGAACTGCAGCGCTATGTGCGCAGCACCGTGCGGGTCGAACCGCTGTCAAAATAACAGCGTCTCCAGCAGCCAGCCGATCCAGATCGCCGGCGCCAGGAACAGGCCGAGCGGCAGCATGGTTGTCGCGGTGAGTGGCTTGCGCGTCAGCCGGCTGATCAGCACGATCGCGGCCAGCGCCGAGAGCGCGGCGAGGTCGACCGCAACGATCACGCTCAGCCAATTGAGCCAGACCCCGGCCACCGCGGCGAGCTTGACGTCGCCGAGCCCGAGACCGTCGCGTCCGCGCCATGCGCGGTAGCCGTACAGCAGCAGCAGGAACGGTGCCGCGGCCGCAAGACCGCCGACGATCGCCCGGACGATCGCCGCCAATCCCGGCTCGGGCGCGAAAAACCCCTCATACAGCAGCGCAACGACCACGGCACCTGCCGTCAATCCGTCCGGAATGATTTGGCTGCGGGCGTCGCAAGCGGCGATCGCCACCATGATCGCGCCGAGCAGCGCGCCGAACAGCCCGCGCGTCTGGGATGCCGCGACGAGGCTGATGCCGATGGCGGCCACGACAAGCAGGCAAAGCAGAAGAGTGTAAGACGCCGGCTGATGCTCCGGCGCTCGGTCGGACGTCATCGCCGGATGTTCGGCGCGTCCAGCACGGGGACCGGCAGCGAACTGCCGATCATGCGGCCGTTCAGCTTGCTGCGCAGCTCTTCCGCCACGACATGAGCGTCGAGCGCGTCGCGGATCACGGTCGGCCGGATCAGGAGGATCAGCTCGATCCGTTTCTTGGCGATGGTCTGGTGCGAGAACGCGTCGCCGATCGGACCTGGCAGCTTGTCGAGGCCGGGAATGCCGTTGCGGGTCTTGTTCTCCTGGTCGCTGATCAGGCCCGCCAGCAGCACGGTCTGCCCGCTGTTCACCGAGATCGAGCTCTTAACCCGGCGCTGAGAGATCGTCGGCGTCAGCGTGGTGGTGTCGGGCACGTTGCTGATTTCCTGCTCGATATCGAGCACGACGTTGCCGTTGGCGCTGGAGCGCGGCAGGATCCGCAGGATGATGCCGGTGTTGCGATAGTCGATGGTGTTGACGATGGTGTTGTTGCCGGTCAGCACCGTCGCGCTGCCGGTGGAAATCGGCACCTGATCGCCGACCTGCAGCGTCGCGACCTGATTGTCGAGCACGACCAGCGACGGGTTCGACAGCACCTTGACGTCGGTGATGTTATGCAGCGCGTCCAGCACCACCTTGGGCTGCGCTTCCGGGCCGACCAGCAGGTTGAATCCGGGCAGCACGCGCGACAGCGCCGCGGTGCCGAGCGTGTTGACGATCGAGCCCTGGTCGGCCTTCAGCCCCAAATCCTTGCTGGTCAGGAAGAACTGCACGCCGTAAGTGAGGTTGTCGTTCAGCGTCACCTCGGCGATCGTCGCCTCGATCGCGACCTGGCGCTGCTGGCGGTCGACCTGGCGGATGGTCTGTTCGACGATCCGCTGGTTTTCCAGGTTGGCGAAGACCAGCACGGTGTTGTTGGTGACGTCGGCCGTGATCCGGACGTTTTGCAGCGTCGGAATCGGCCCCTGCTGTCCGCCGGCGCCGAGCCCGCCGAACGGATTCTGGTCCGCCGTGCGGGTGCCGCCGGGCAGCGCCAATCCGCCGGGGCGGCTGGTGCCGGGAGCGGTATTGGCGCCGGGCGCCATCGATCCGAAACCGGCGCCGGTGCCGCCCGATCCGCCCGAACTGCCGAGCCCGCTGCTTGAGCCTGAACTGCCGAACCCGCCGCTCGATCCGCCGCCATACGACCCGCCGCCGGCGGAATTCGACGACGCGCCGAGGCGGCTTGCGGCATCATTGGTGCCGGATGACGACAATCCGATGCCGGAGCCCGGCGCGACCTGGCTCGACGCGGCATCGCCGGTGCCGCCTGTGTTCTGCGCGCGGCCGAGAATGACCTCGTTGAGGATCGCCACCACCTGACGGGCGTTGGCGAACCGCAACTGATAGACCTTGAGATTGTCGCCTTCGGTATCGGAGCGGTCGAGCCGCGCGATCCACAGCCCGGCCTTCTTGAGCAGTTCGGGCTTCTTGCTGACGACCAGGATCGCATTCATCCGGCTGATCGGCTGCAGCTTGACGACGTTCTGGCCAAGCCCGCCGTCGCCGGAATCCATGATCTTCTCGACTTCGGTGATCAGCGGCTCGGGGCTGCTGTTGCGCACCGGATAGATGCCGACCGACTGACCCTTCATCCAGTCTGCATCGAAGGTCAGGATGGTGTCGACCGCGGTGGCGCGCTCGGCGCCGGAGCCCTGCACCACGATGATGTTGCGCCCCTGATCGGCGCGCACCGCGCTCGGCTTCATGCCGAAGCCGTCGAGCAGCTTGAAGACGGTGGGCGCGGACACGTAGCGCAGCGGCACCACGCTGATGCCGTAGCCCGGCTCAGTCGAACCCGGATTCTCGATGCTGCCGGACCCGGTGGCATCGGCCGAGGGGATGATGCGGTAGCCGCTGCGGTCGCGCACCAGCGCCACGTTCGACATCCGCAGCGCGCTTTCCAGCACGAACAGCGCGTCGCGCTTGGAGATCGGCCGGCCCGATGCCAGCGTCACCGTGCCCTGGACGCGCGGATCGATGGTGTAACCGACGCCGAGGATGTCGCCGAGCACGACCTTGGCGACCGAGGTTACCGGCGCATTCTCGAAATTCAGGTCGAAGCCTTCGCCGCCGCCGGAGCCGGCGGCCGCGGTATCGACGTCGGCGACCGGGCTGCCGTCATTGGTGAACACCATGGCGCGCGAGGGCCGCGACGCGCCGGCCGTACTTGGCTGGTCCGGACGTAGTCCGCGCGGCGTGAGGTCGATGTTGCGGATGTGGTCGGTGGCGTCCTGCGCGCGCGGATCGTTCGCGGTGCTTTCGATCGACTGGTCGGACAACAGACACGCCGACAGCGACAGTCCCAGCGCCACGACCAGCGGAGCGGTGGTGAGCTGCCGCACAACCGAATACTTCGCTCCGAAATTCAAAACGGCGTACTCGCGCAAGAGAGAACCGGACGCGCCAACGGTCCGAACCCGGCCCGGCGGACCCGGACGATCAGGTTCTTAACAAAATATTGCGGGAGGTCATAGGGACACAATAGCAACAGCGCCCGGCCCAAGGGACATAGTTAATTGGGAACACGGCCAAAAATTGACACAAGACGGTGCTGCCCCTATTGGAAGAGGCGGCGCGACAGCGGACGAATGTCCCAATTTCCGGGCGCTTTCAATGAACGATGCTTCGGCAGACAGCTTCCAGCGCCGCCTTGTGGAGCGATACGCGTTATCGCCGCCGCGCGCCGGCCACGCCGGGCAGCCGCAGCCCTCGTCCAAAGGGCCGGTGCTGAAGGAACTCTGGGAAGCGACCGACCTGTCGTCCGGCGAATTCGCCGAGGAGGTCGCGGCGCATTGGGGGCTGCGGCTTATGTCGCTGCCGGACCTGCTTGCCGGACGCGCGCTGCTCGACCAGTTCTCGCCGCGATTCCTGCGTGAATCGAAGATTTTCCCGTTCCAGGACACGGCCGGCCATCGCCACGTCGCGCTGGCCGATCCATCCGACACCGCCGCGATCCGCGCCGCCGAAATCGTGTTCGGCGGCAAGCTCGATGTGGCGGTCGCCTCGTTCGAGGACATCACCACGGTGCTCGAGGAACGGCTGAACGTCGAGAGCGAGGCGCCGGCCCGGATTTCGGCGCTGCAATCGGAAGACGATATCGAGAGCCTGCGCGATCTGGCGAGCGGCGCGCCGGTGGTGCGCGGGCTCAACGATCTGTTCGAACGCGCGGTCGAATTGCGCGCGAGCGATATTCACATCGAGCCCGCCCGCAACGGCCTCGTGGTGCGGCTGCGGGTCGACGGCCTGCTGCGCAGCGCCGGCCAGTTCAACGTGCCGGGGCAGGCTCTGATTTCGCGCATCAAGATCCTCGCCGGGCTGAACATCGCCGAGCGCCGGCTGCCGCAGGACGGGGCCGCGCGGGTGCAGGTGGGCCGCGGCGAACTCGACGTCCGCGTCGCGACGATGCCGACGCAGCACGGCGAAAGCGCGGTGATCCGCCTGTTGCCGCGCGACCGCGGCATGCTGGAGATGGGCAAGCTCGGGCTCAATCCGCGCGACGACGGCATTTTGAGCCGGCTGCTCGCGCTGCCGCATGGCATGATCGTCGTCACCGGCCCCACCGGCAGCGGCAAGACCACGACGCTCGCCACCATGCTGTCGATGCTCAACGACAGCAGCCGCAAGATCCTCACCATCGAGGATCCGGTCGAATACGAGATTCCCGGCATCAACCAGTCGCAGGTCAAACCCTCGATCGGGCTGACCTTCGCAACCGCGATGCGGGCTTTCGTGCGTCAGGACCCCGACGTGATCATGGTGGGCGAAATCCGCGACAACGAGACCGCGCGAATCGCGATCCACGCCGCGCTCACCGGCCATCTCGTGCTCACCACGCTGCATACCGAGACCGCCGCGGCCGCCGTGCCCCGGCTGCTCGATCTCGGCGTCGAGGCGTTCTTGCTGAGATCGACGCTGCGCGCCGTGGTGGCGCAGCGGCTGGTGCGCGTGCTGTGCGATCGGTGCAAGAAGCCGCGCCTGCTGACGCAGGAAGACATCCTGACGGACCCGCAACTCGAGATGCTGGGCTTTCGCTGCGACGAGGTGCTGACCGAGGCCGGCGGCTGCGAACGCTGCAGCGGCACCGGCTATCGCGGCCGGCTCGGCGCGTTCGAAATCCTCGAGATGAACAACAAGATCAGAGGCCTGGTGCGGCCCGGGACCGACTCGACGACGCTCGACCAGGCGGCGATCGAAGACGGCATGACGACCATGCTGGAAGACGCGGTGATGAAATGCAGGGCCGGCACCACGACCGTGCGGGAAGTCCTCCGCGTCACCACGGTGCGCTGATCCGATGCCCAGCTTCCAATATCGCGCGTTGAACGGCAGCGGAAAGCTGGTCACGGGAGCGATCGTCGCGGGGAGCGCGCAGGAGGTCGCCGACCGGATCGACGAACTCGGCCTGGTGCTGGTCGAAAAGGTCTCGGTCGACCAGAGCAAGCCGAAGCGCTCGCTGTTCGACGGCTTCAACAAGCCGAAGCCTGAAGACGTCACCATTTTCACCCGCGACCTCGCGCTCTTGTTGCGCGCCGGCGCGCGCATCAACGACGCGCTTGAACTCCTGACCTCGGACACCGACGTCGGACGCTTGCGCCCGGTGGTCGCCGATGTGCGCTCGCGCGTGCTGTCGGGCGAAAGCCTCGCCGAGGCGCTGACGCAATATCCCGACCTTTTTCCCTCGATGTATGTCGCGCTGCTGCGGGTCGGCGAGGCTTCGGGCACCATGGAGAACATCCTCGAAGTGCTGGCCGAGGAGCGCGCGCGCTCCGAAGCTGTGCGCCGCAAGCTCGGCGATGCGATGCGTTACCCGATCTTCATCCTCGGCGCCGCCGGCGCGGTGATGATCTTCTTCCTGATATTCGTGCTGCCGCAATTCGCCGACGTGCTGAAGGACTTCAACGCCAAGGTCGATCCGATGATCGGCGTGTTCCTCTCGATGTCGACCTTCCTGCGCGCCAATTCGGACGCCGTGATGATCGGCGCGGTGCTGTTCATCGCGGTGTCATGGCTATCGCTGCGCCAGCCGGGCGTGCGTCGGTCGCTGTTCAACGTGGCCACCCGGCCGCCTTTCGTCAGACAATTGATCACCAGCTACCAGACGGCCATTTTTTGCCGGAATCTCGGCGTACTGCTCGGCAGCGGCGTGAATCTGACAACCACGCTGCGGATTCTCGTCGACATGATGGCGACGGCGGGCGCATCATCGGCGTGGAAGGACGCCGCGGAGCGCATCCGGCATGGCGCCAAGCTCTCCGAGGCGCTGGCGGACACCAACGCGATGCCGCCGATCGCGGTGCGGATGCTGCGGCTCGGCGACGAAACCGGGCAATTGCCGCTGCTGGCCGGCCGCGTCGCGGAGTTTTACGAGGCGAAGTTGCAGCGCTCGCTGGACCGCGCAGTGGGCATCGCGGGTCCTGCCGCGGTGATCCTGATCAGCATCGTGGTGGGCGGCCTGATCGTCTCCATCATGACGGCGCTGATGTCGGTCAGTCAGATCGTAGGTTAGGAATTCCGTTGATGCGGTTGGCTAGGCTTCTTTCGAACTACAAACCCTCGAGGGCTGCGAGGCTGCGCGGCCAGGCCGGCTTCACGCTGGTCGAAATGCTCGTGGTGATCACCATCATCGGCATGATCATGGCGCTGGTCGGCCCGCGCGTGCTGAATTATCTCGGCGAATCCAAGATGAAGGCCGCCAAGATTCAGATCGAAAGCTTTTCCAGCGCGCTCGATCTGTTCTATCTCGATCTCGGCCGCTACCCGTCGTCCGGCGAAGGGCTCGCGGCGCTGGTGCGCAATCCCGGCAATGCCGGCGGATGGAACGGGCCTTATCTGCGCGGCGGCACGGTGCCGAACGATCCGTGGGCGCGGCCTTATCTCTATCGCTCGCCGTCGGAGGCGGGCGCCTATGAAATCCTGTCGTTCGGCGCGGACGGTCAGGAAGGCGGCAGCGGCACCGCCGAGGACATCAAGCTTGCGCGTTGACCGCGCGCGCGCCCGGCAAGGATTTGCGCTGATCGAAATCGTCTGCGTGCTCGCCATCGTCGGCCTGATCGCCGCGATCGTCTTGCCGACCATTCCGCGCGCCACCTCCGGCACACGGCTCGAAGCCTATGCGCTGGAAGCCGCGTCCTTGCTGAAGGCCGACCGCAACGCCGCGCGACGCACCGGCCAGCCGATGGCGACGCAAATCTCGGCGGCGACCCGCCAGATCCGCTCCGGCGCGACCGGCCGTACCGTCAAATTCCCGTCCGACGTGACGCTCGACGCGATGCTCGCGACCAACTGCGCCAACCGCGCCCGCGGCGCCACCATCGATTTCTATCCATCCGGCATGTCATGCGGCGGCGTCATCGCGCTTGCGGGGCCCAGCACGAAATACGAAGTGCGGGTCAATTGGCTGACGGGAGGCATCGACATTGTCCGCCAAGCCCGGCTCTAGAGCGGATCGCGGCTTCACGCTGATCGAGGTCGTGGTCGCGCTCGCGGTGGTGGCGACGACGCTGGCCGCGATCGGCGCGGTGATCGCCACCACGACGAAATCCGCGCGCGGCATCGAGGAGCGTCTCGCGCTCTCGGGTATCGCCGAGACGCTGCTCAACGGCATGGCGGCGCGCGGCGCGCTGCGTCCCGGCCGCAGCGTCGGCGAAATCCGCGACCGGCGCTGGTGGATCGACGTCTCGCCGCTCCCCAGCGAGGCGACCGATGCGGATGCGAGCCCCGACTGGCAGCCATTCGCGGTCAACATCCGTGTCGAGGCGCCGGCCGGCCAGTCGATCGAGCTCACCACCGTGCGGATGCTGCCGAGGGCCGGCGGATGATCACCCGGCTGCGGCGCGCGCTCGCGGACCAATCCGGGTTCACCATCCTGGAAACGCTGATCGCAACCTTGCTGATGACCGTCATCTTTGCGACGCTCGCGACCGTGACCGCGCAATTGATGCCGAGCTGGAATCGCGGCATGGCGCGGGTGCAGCAACTGGAGCGGCTCGGCATCGGCATCGACCGCATCGTCGGCGATCTTTCGGCGGCCGAATTCGTGCCGTCCGGCGGCGCCGCGACGCAACCGCTGTTCGAAGGTTCGCCGCTGTCCGTGACGTTCGTGCGCACCGCGATGGGGCTGAACGCCGAGCCGGGGCTCGAACTGGTCCGTTTCAGCGAGCGTGCCGACAAAACCGGTCTCGTCCTGGTGCGCGAAACCCGTCCGTTCCGGCCCGGCCTTACTGACAGCGCGGTGCAATTCGGCAATCCGGTGGTGCTGATGCGGGCTCCGTATCGCGTTTCGTTCGCTTACATGGGACGTGACCGCGACTGGCGTTCGGAATGGCACGACCAGGCCGAATTGCCGCATCGGGTGCGGGTATCGGTGCGCGACGCGGTCTCGGAAAAGATGCTGCCGGTATCGACGATCGCAGCCTTGCGCGTCGATGCGGCAGCCGCCTGCGCCGGTGCGGTCAGGCTCGACAATTGTTTTGAGGTCACTCGGGCGGGCGAGCCGCCCGCCGCGCCGATCACGCGCGCGGACGGTCCGCTCGCCGAACGCGCAGGCAACTGATCGCGATGCGCCAAGCCATGCTCCGAAAGATGCTCCCAGCAGCAGCACGCAAGAACCGCAGCGAACGCGGCTTCATCATTGTCGCGGTGCTGTGGATCATGGCCGCGATCTCGGCGCTGGTGCTGGTGTATTCGGCCTAT
This sequence comes from uncultured Rhodopseudomonas sp., assembly GCA_964249215.1. Classification (GTDB taxonomy): domain Bacteria; phylum Pseudomonadota; class Alphaproteobacteria; order Rhizobiales; family Xanthobacteraceae; genus CAXUBE01. The sequence continues at coordinate 27,944 of CAXUBE010000011.1, forward strand.
GTCTCGACCACTGCGGTGACCGTCGGCGACGGCACCGCGCGTATACAGGACCAGGCGCTGCTGACCGGCGCGATCGAGCTTGCGTGCTATCGTCTGTTGTCCGGCGACGCGAGCGCGCAGCGCAGTGGCAGGTTCAGCGGCCGGATCGGCGCGGCGCGGCTGTCGGTGAGTTACGTTTCGGAAGCGGCGCGGATCGATCTCAATCAGGCGCCGAAGGATACGATCAAGGGGCTGCTGCGCGGCTTCGGCGAGGCCGACGGCAACGCGGACGAATACGCGAGCCGCATCGTCGCCTGGCGGTCGCCGGCGCCGGCGGCAACCGGGCCCAACGCCAACACCGAGGATTTGCTATATGCGAGCGCCGGCCTCGACTACGTGCCGCGCCACGCCGCCTTTGCGCATATCGACGAGTTGCGGCTGGTGCGCGGCATTCCGAAACACATCGTCGGCCGCATGCTGCCATTCGTCACCGTCTACAGCGGCCGTCCGGCTATCAACATCGTCGAGGCGGAGCCGGCGGTGATCGCGGCGCTGCCGCGCATGACGCCGCAGCGGCTGGAGGCCATCCTCTCCGCGCGCGAGGGTCAGGGCACGCCGCGCGATCTGCTGGCGCTTGCCGCGGAGAGCCGGGATATCGTCACCGCGGATGCGACGCCGACAAAGCGGATCGCGATCACCGTCGACTACGCCGGCGGCCGCCGCATCAGCTCCGAGGTCGTGGTGCGGCTGGTCAACGGCGGCACCGAACCCTATCGCTTGCTGTCGCGTCAGGATAAAGTGACGGGCGATCTCGCACCCGCATTGCCATAGGACGCCGACACTTGGGGATTCTGCGCGATATCGCCGCGATTTTCGTGGGCTGGTCCGAACTGATCGCTTCGTTGCTGGTCGAACGGCTGGACCGCTGGATCCAGCCCCGCACGATCAGGATGGACGAGCAGAGCGACGGCCGGTTCGCGTTCAGCGGCGACCGCGGCGAGGACCACGGCGAGACGTTCGTTCGATTCGCCGGCGGGCGGCTGGAAGCCGGGCCGGTCGGCAGCCTGCTACGCGGCAGCCGCGTCGAGATCAGATTGCTGCCGTCGCGGGTTCTGTTTCGCAGGCTCGAACTGCCGGCGCAGGCCGCCGAATTCCTGCAGGGCATCGTCGGCGCCCAGATCGACCGGCTGACGCCGTGGAC
>CAXUBE010000012.1:0-22427 GCA_964249215.1 uncultured Rhodopseudomonas sp.
CACCTGCGCGGCCGCGTTCGCGATCACCGCGCGGCAGCCGCGGCGCACGCCCTCCAGTCCGGCGAACGGCATCACCACCGCGTTGTTGCCGGAAAAACCGATCACCTCGGCCGGAATGAAGCGGCTGGCGCCGGTCTCGACGACGATCCGCGCGCCGACCGACATCGCGTGGATCGGGCCTGCGATCTCCACCATCAGCCCGCGCACGCCGACCACGCGGCCGTAAATATTGACCGCGTCGATCTCGCCGATCTGCTCTGCCAGAGCCTTCATGCAAACACGATCATGGAGAGACCTTTAATTTTCCGCGGTGATCGCGCGCGGCCTTAACTTCGTGTTTACCCGCATCGTTAATCATTACGTCATTGTCTTTGGTGACTGACGACACTCGTCCATGAGAACGAAGGTGCGAGTCGAGAGAGTCGGTTGAACCCGTCTCTTAATGTGGAACTTGAACGAGCGCGGTTACAAAAAACTGCAGCGTTGCAACATCTTACGGCGATTCGATCGAAATTGCACGGATAGAGCTTGCGAATGCGAAACAAGTTTTGTTAACCATATGCGGTCAGGATCCGAATCAGTTGTTCAGAGGCGTTTCCAGTGCCGCAGGTAGTGCGGACGCCTGACGCCCGGAGCGGCGATGGATAGGGGACTGGCATGCGCGTTTTGCTGATTGAAGATGACAGCGCTACAGCGCAGTCGATTGAGCTGATGCTCAAATCCGAAAGCTTCAATGTCTACACGACGGATCTCGGCGAAGAGGGCGTCGACCTCGGAAAGCTTTACGACTACGACATCATACTGCTGGATTTGAACCTGCCGGACATGTCCGGCTATGACGTCCTGAAGCAGTTGCGCGTCTCCAAGATCAAGACCCCGATCCTGATCCTGTCCGGCCTCGCCGGCATCGAGGACAAGGTCAAGGGTCTCGGCGTCGGCGCCGATGACTACATGACTAAGCCTTTCCACAAGGACGAACTGGTCGCCCGCATCCACGCCATCGTGCGCCGATCCAAGGGCCATGCCCAGTCGGTGATCCAGACCGGCGACCTCGTGGTCAATCTCGACACCAAGACCGTCGAGGTCGGCGGCCAGCGCGTGCACCTCACCGGCAAGGAATACCAGATGCTTGAGCTGCTCTCGCTTCGCAAGGGCACCACACTGACCAAGGAAATGTTTCTCAACCACCTCTATGGCGGCATGGACGAACCCGAACTGAAGATCATCGACGTTTTCATCTGCAAACTGCGCAAGAAACTCGCCAATGCCTCCGATGGCCGCAATTTCATCGAAACGGTCTGGGGCCGCGGCTACGTGCTGCGCGAGCCGCATGATGACGAAGTTCGTATCCCGGCCTGATCGGATGTAAATCGGCCTGCGACGACATCGACCCCGCCCTTACCGGCGGGGTTTTTGTTTGGATCACAGCCGTGCGGCTATCGCTTCCTGCGCGGCTTGACCGATTTCCTTGTCGTGGTCTTGGCCGATTTCCTGCTAGTCGTGTTGCGCGCCGTTTTGGCCGTCTTCTTTGCTGCCTTCTTGCCGGCTTTGGTCTTCGACGCGGAGTTTTTCGTAGCAGTCTTTTTGGCTGTCCTCTTATCCGCAGGGCTGGACTTTTTGGACTTCTTGGGGGTTTTCAAAGGCGCCTTCGCAGAGCCGCCGCCTTCAGGCCTGCCGCCGCCCGCGGGTTTGCGCGGCGGCAAAGTGCCGGACGACGAGACATCGCCGCCTTTGGCCGCGGAGAGCCAGAATCGCAATTCAGGCGATTTCGCATTCGATCCGACGATGTAGCGTTCCTGCCAACTGTCGTCGCCGACAAGCGGCTTGCCGAACTTGCCGGGATTGGTCTTGAGCCAGTAGCGCCACGCGTAGTGGTCGTAGATATCGAGCACATGGCAGGCATAGGCTTCGGCAAGACCGCGGTGGCCGCGCACGATTACCATGTTTTCGTCGTTGTTGTGCGAGGCGCGGAAACCGAGATTGTGCGAACCGGTGACAACCGTGCAGTCAGGACTGAACGGATCGATCACCACGATCTTATTGTGGATGATCGCGAAGCCGTATTTCTGCATCTCGGCTTCCCAGCCGCCAAAGGCGTCGCCCGCGGTGACGTTACCGGCCGGAATAGCGCGATAATCGATCGGCGCAGATTTTGCGCCCTTGATCTTCGGCTTGCCGGGCTCGCCGACGACCTTGATTTCCGGGTCCGGGGTGTCGGACTGGTCAGCCTCTCCGCCCTGATGCAGCGATTCCGAAAATTGACTGGCGCGTTGGGCATTGGTCAGCGCGCCGCGCACGAAAAGGTCGGGGTTCGCGGCGAGCGCCTTTCCTGCTGCGTTAAGGATCGAATTGTTGCCCGGATCGAAGGCCAGGAACAGCACCGCCTGCTTCGCGCCGGCGATGAGGTCGAAGACCCGCTGCATGTCGTTCGGGGTCTCGCGCGGCGGGCTCGCCAGCACATGGTCGGTGTTCGGCGAAAACATCGGCTCGATGGTAACGCCGACGCCGAGCGGGATCGGGGCCGCAATCGAGCTGGCGTTGTTGTCGTGATTCCATTTGCGCATCGCCGGCGACTGCAATTTCTTCTGATCGCCAGCCGCGCTATCCACGTCGGCCTTGATCGTGTTCCAGTAGTCGATGTAGCGCTGCGCGACGTCGGCGGATTCGATCAACAGCGCATTGTTGGTTTGCGTGCAAAGTCCCGTGCTGGTCCAGTTGGTCGAACCGGACAATACCGCGCTGGGCTTGCCCTTCTCGCTCAGCACCAGAAACTTGTTGTGCGGGATGTCGCCCTTGCGAATGATGCGATCGATCACCGTCACGCCGGCCTTCTTCAGGTTGGCGCGGTTTTCGGCGTCGGCGTCCTCGCTGGCCGGCGTTGTCTTGGTTTTCGCCACCTGCTCGTTGCCGAGGATGATGGTACGGCTCGCCGGATTCGCCTGAAGACGTTTTTCCAGTCCGTCCGGATCGTTCAATTCATAAAGCGCGCCATGGATGGTGCCGCCATCGTCATCGGCGCGATCCAGCAGTGCGGTGACGCCTTCGAAGAGTTGCCCCATCAGATGGATACGGATCGGATCGCTCGGATTCAGAATGTGCGGCGTCAACGCATCGAGGCTCGGCTTGTCGTTCAAGGCGTGCGTCAGTGCCTGCGTCGCCACGATCCCGCGATTGAAGTAGGCTTTGAACGGCGGCCGGTCCGGGGTAAGCGTGATCTTGTTGCTGACCAATGGTGCAATACCCGCAAGCGGCTTCAGGACGCCGCCCGGCGTGCCGCCCATCGGAATGATCCGATAGGTGTAGCTTGCGCCCCGCTTCGCCGACAGATCTTTCCACCAGAATTTCTGGATCGGCGCCTGCTCGGTGGTACGATTGGAATCCTTGGCTTGGCCCTCGAAACTGGCCAACCCGCGCAACGGCGTTTCGTTGCCGGCGTCATCGATCTGGATAACCGCAAATCCCAGGCATCCATCGATATGCCGATCGTAAGTCCACGCGATGATCGCAATATCATTGTTGGAAAAAGCGAGGGCTGGCATGTGGCGCTCCAAAAATAAATGAGACTAATAATGGGACATGGTAGCACCGTTTTTGATGCCGGACTTGAAAATCTTGGCGATAGACCCCACGCGGGCCTGCCGCTTCCGGACGAAATGCCGGGCCTTCCGACCAAAGTATCCCTGCCATCGGATGGATTTGTAGCCCGGAGCACGCCCGCACGAAGCCGTGAATTCATTTGCTTTAACTTGCCTGCGCCCGATCAGCGTGGCTGAATATCGTCAATCAATCGAAACTCGCCGAAAGGACACGCGATGAAGCGTTCACGCCGGGTCGTGCTGACGATGATGGGAACCGCGGCAATCGGCGCGGTGTCGATGGGCTTTCGCCGCGTGCCGGGCTGCGCGCCAGCTCCTTATCGCCGCGACGGGCGTCTGCCGCCCGAGAATTGCCGCGCCGTCTATGGCGGCTTCGGCACGGCGCCGCGCCGCTTTCATTTTCACGGCGGCGGTTAGAACCTCGTAACGCATGCAACGCATCCCCTGCGCCGAACGCAGCGACTGGGAAGCCACGGCCGAGAACGCCGGCTTCGATTTTCATACCATCGACGGCGAGCGTTATTGGGACGAACGCGCCTGCTACGCGTTCACGCTCGACCAGATCGAACGCGGCATCGAAACGCCGACCAATGAGATCGACGCGATGTGCCTCGAACTCGTCGGCGCGGTGGTCGACGACGACCGCGCCCTCGGCCTCCTGAAGATTCCCGCGCAATTCTGGCCGCTGATCCGGCAAAGCTGGCATCGCAGCGATCTCAGCCTCTACGGCAGGCTCGATCTGAGCTACGACGGCCGCGGCCTGGCGAAGCTGCTCGAGTACAATGCCGACACGCCGACCTCGATCTTCGAGGCCGCCGTTTTCCAATGGACCTGGCTCGAACAGGCCATCGAAAGCGGCATCATTGCCGGCCACGCCGATCAGTTCAACGCGATCCACGACCGGCTGATCGAGGCATGGCCCAAGGTCGCGGCAGGCGGCTTCGTGCATTTCGCCGGCACTATCGAGAATCCCGAGGACGCCGGCACGCTGGCTTATCTGGAGGATACCGCGCGGCAGGCGGGACTCGACACCTCGCTGCTCGACGTCGCCGACATCGGCCTCACCGCGGATGAACGGTTCGTCGATCCCGATGCGCGGCCGGTGGCCTGCGCGTTCAAGCTCTATCCGTGGGAATGGATGTTCGGTGACGCCTTCGGCGCGCGGTTATGCAACGCGCCGACCCGCTGGCTGGAGCCGCCATGGAAGGCGATCCTGTCCAACAAAGGCATGTTGCCGCTGCTGTGGAAGATGTTTCCGGATCATCCGAACCTGTTGCCGGCTTACTTCGAGGACGATCCGCAAGCCGCGACGCTCGGCGACAGCTATGTGCGCAAGCCGCTGTTTTCGCGCGAAGGCGCCAATGTCACGCTGATCAGTTCGGGCGAAACGCTGGCACAACAGGACGGCCCCTACGGCGCGGAAGGATTTATCCGGCAGGCCACCGCGCCGCTGCCGGAGTTTTCCGGGAATTATCCGGTGATCGGAAGCTGGCTGGTCGATCACGATGCCTGCGGCGTGTCGATCCGCGAGGACCATAGCCGCATCACCGGCAACGGCTCGCGCTTTCTGCCGCATATCATCCTGTAGTCGTGCTCTACGCCACCACGCGCAGCGCGCCGCGCAGGGATGGCACGATCGACCCCGCGCGGGTGATATTCGGCCGGTAGATACCGCAGCGATCGACGATCGGAGCAAACGCATCGCTCCGCCCGGCAACGCTTTCGGCGGCGCCGAGCGCGAGAAAGCCGTCGCCTTCGATCTGCCGCGCGATCCGCTCCAGGATCGCGGCTCCGGTCGATTGATCGAAACACGTCAGCACGTTGCGGCAGAACACGATGTCGAACACGCCAAGCTGCGAGAAATCATGCAGAAGGTTGAGCTGTCGATGCTCCACCATGGCGCGGATGTCGGCATGGATCTGCCACGCATCGCCGGCTTTCGTGAAGTATTTCAGCAGCATCGCGATCGGCAATCCGTGCTGCACCTCGAACTGGCTGTAAATTCCGGAGCTGGATTTTTCCAGCACCGCGGACGATAAATCGGTCGCGAGGATGTCGCAGCGCCAGTCCGCAAGCGCCGCGCCCGCTTCCTTGAGGCAGATCGCGATCGAATAAGGCTCCTGCCCGCTCGACGACGCCGCGCACCAGATCCGCAACCTTCGCTTGCCCGCGCGCGCCTTCAGCAAGGCGGGCAGGATGTCGTCGCGCAGGTGACCGAACGGCGTCTTGTCGCGGAAGAAGGATGTCTCGCTGGTCGTCGTCGCCTCGGCCACCGCGGCGATGACCCCCTCATCTCCGCTCCTCATTTTCCGCACCAACGCGGCCGTCCCGCCGAGGCCATGGCGGCGCGCGACCGGTTCGAGCCGGCTCTCGATCCGACTTTGCCCGTCGGCGGACAGATCGATCCCCGTACGCGCCTTCAACGCCGTGCGCAAGTACTGATAGTCGAGCGGATTCACGCGCGCGCTCGCGAAAACGCGCGAGCTGGGAAGCTTGCGGGAAACGCAACGGACAAGGCGATACTCATCACTCACCAACCCAACGCAACAACGAAGCCGCATCGACCGATGCGGCCGCTTCGTCAGCGATGACTACGCGACCAGCCCGACCTCGCGGAATTTCGCCGTCACGATTTCCCTGTCGAACGGTTTCATGATGTATTCGTTGGCGCCGGCATGCAGCGCGCGCGCGATATGCGCGACATCGTTTTCGGTCGTGCAGAACACCACCTTCGGCACATTGCCGCCGGGCATCTGGCGAAGATTGCGCAGGAATTCGAGGCCGTCCATCACCGGCATGTTCCAGTCGAGCAAGACCGCGTCGGGCAACCCGCGTTTGCAGACTTCGAGCGCCTTTTCGCCGTCCTCGGCCTCCAGTATCTCGAAGTCGAGCCCTTCGAGAATGCGGCGCGCGACTTTGCGGATCACGCTGGAATCATCAACGATCAAGCACGTCTTCATTTCGAAACCCCTGTTCGATTCGCCCGCCGGCAGCACGACTGCCGCAGGTTGTCGGGCACGTCGCGCCGCACGGCCTTCGCGCGCACGACATCCACCGTCCCGCCGCGCCTTTAAGGATGCGGTTACTCTGTGCGGAAAGGGTTTAATATTTGTTTCGGGCGCAACGGCATCGCCGCTGGCCTGTGCTGCGCTGTCGAAGTAACGATCCGTTAACGTCGCGACGCGCCGGTCAGGCCGCGGCGACGACCACTGCATCGGCTTCGAGCGCCATGGTGACGACGAGGCCGCAGGACTGTGCCAATAGCCGCGTGTAGTAAGGCTGCACGCCATGGGATTCGATCGCGCCGGCGTGACCGGGATTCAGGAGATCGACGATGTTCGGCGGCAGCCGCGCGTTCATGCCGGCGGCGGTGACGCGAAAACGCACGGTGTCACCTTCGCCGACCGGATCGACGCTGAGCACGCCGCCGCGCGGAATGGTCTGCTGCGCGATCACCAGCATGTTGAGCAGCAGCTTGACCTTGTTCTTGGGCATCAGCACGCGCGGCAGATTCCAGGCGATCTTGGTCTTGTCGTCCTCGAAATGGCCGCGGGTCATGTTCTGCGCGTCGCCGAGGTCGATCTGGGCTCCAGAGGAGCCAGCCGCGCCGAACGCCAGCCGGCAGAATTGCAACCGCGCCGATGCGGTCCTGGCGCTTTTGCGGATCAGATCGAGCGCGAATTCGCGATCTTCCGGCTTCGGGCTGTCGTCGAGCACCTCAAGTCCATTGACGATCGCGCCGACCGGGCTGATGAGATCATGGCAGACCCGCGAGCACAAAAGGGCTGCGAGTTCGAGCGCATCCGGCGCGGGCGTCGGGGCGACGGCGGCGGGGTCTGCGGTAAACGAGACGGGAGACGGCGTGCCAGACATGAAGTGCCTTCCTCGCAAGCCCGCTTGGACCGGGCGAATCAGCCATGCTTGTCCGCTTGATACACTGCGGCCGCTTTCCGAGCCAACACAACGCAACACGCCACAGCCTGGAACCGTGCGCGCATGAGTGAGCCAAGCTGGCCTCATGTCGCGGTGTCGCGCGATGACGCCGCGGCCATGCTGGAGCCGCTCACCGAACTCGTGATCCGCGCCGGCGCCGCGATCCTGGCGGTCGACCGCGGTGTCATGAACGTCGATGGCAAGTCGGACGGGTCGCCGTTGACGGAAGCCGACCTCGCCGCAGATCGCGTCATCGCCGACGGATTGGCGGCGCTCTATCCTGATATTCCGGCGCTATCGGAAGAGCGCGCGTCGCTGGGCCGGCCGGTGCAGGGCAGCTTCTTCCTGGTCGACCCGCTGGACGGCACCAAGGAATTCGTCGCAGGACACGCCGAGTTCACGGTCAATGTCGCGCTGGTCACCGACGGCGAACCGGTGCTCGGCATTGTCGGCGCGCCGGCGCTCGGACTGTGCTGGCGCGGGGTCGCCGGCCACGGCGCGCAGCGGCTGACGCTTGCTCCGCCGCGTCGCGCCGAGCCGATCCGGAGCCGGAGCTTGCCGCCCATTGGCCAAAACTGGGTCGCTGCCGTCAGCCGTTCGCATGGCGACCCGCGGACCGACGCGTTCATCGCCGCAAGGCCGAACGCAGAGCGCAAGATGCTCGGGTCGGCGATCAAATTCTGCCGCGTCGCCGAGGGCGCCGCAGATATCTATCCGCGCCTTGCGCCGACCTGCGAATGGGATATAGCCGCGGGACACGCCGTACTGACCGCGGCCGGCGGCAAGGTGACCGACGGCAGAGGCATGGCCATCCGCTTCGACGAACCGCGCGCGGATTTCCGCGTGCCGGAATTTATCGCCTGGGGCGACCCGCGGGGCCAAGTCTAGCGCCTGCCGGCGCCTTATTCGGCCAGCGTCTCCAAAAGCGCGGGCCAACGGCCTTCCGCATCGTGCAACGCGCGTTGCGGATCGGCGGCGAATGCGTCGCGACTTTCGATGCTGGCGAACAGATAGAGCCGCTGCCGGCTCACCAGAAAGATCAGCGCGTTGCCTGGCACGCTGACCCCGCGCGCCACGTCGATCGGATCAAAGCCGCCGAACCGGGGCGCGTAAATATCTGGCCGCGCGAGGAAAAACGCCCGATTGGCGGAATTCCGGAAGCGCCAGACCGCGCCGTTTTCGCTAGCCTCGAATTCCGCTGCGCCGCGCGCCGCGGCCTTGTCGGTAAAGTATGCCACCGGATCGAAGCCACCGATCGCAAGCCCCGTGTGGCGGTTGACCACGATGCGTTCGGTGGTCGCGGCATGGGCCGCGCGATCCGCCCGCAGCACCATCATCGGCAAAACCGCCACCGAAAGTAGTCCGATCGCGGCTATTCCGCGGCGCCGAGCGTTTCTTTCCTGCCGTTGTGCCGTCATAGTTGATACCGATAACATGCGAGTCGGAGATGATGCGGCAGCCTAGCGGGAGCCGGGTCAGCATTCGGTTAAGGCGCTGCTGTCAAGAACTGAGGGTCCAGGGGTGGATTTAATGGGTTTCGCATCACGCCTCGCCGCGGTGACGCTGGCGGCGACGCTGCCGGCACTACCGGCGCGCGCGCAGCCGGCCCCGGCACCGGTCGCGCAGGGTTCGCCGCAATATCAGCAGCCGCAATATCAGCCGGCTCCGTCACAGCCGCAGATTCAGCAAACCGTGCCGCAGCAGCCGACGCCGCAGCAGCAGACCGTGAACACCTACGGCCCGGAAGAGTTGGCGAATGCCGGCCACCGCTTTTTCGGCAACGTGTCGCGCGGCCTCGCCTCGGTGATCGAGCGCGCCGTGAGCCAATGGGGACTGCCGAACGGCTACATCCTCGGCGAAGAAGGCAGCGGTGCCTTTGTCGCCGGGCTGCGTTACGGCGAAGGCACGCTCTACACCAAGAACGCCGGCGACCTGCGGGTGTATTGGCAAGGGCCATCGGTGGGCTTCGACTGGGGCGGCGACGGCGCGCGCACCATGACGCTGGTGTATAACCTGCCGGCGACCAATGCGATCTATCAGCGCTTCGGCGGCATCGACGGCTCGGCCTATATCGTCGGAGGCTTCGGCATGACCGCGCTGACCGCGAACAACATCGTGCTGGTGCCGATCCGCTCGGGCCTCGGGCTGCGGCTCGGCGCCAATGTCGGCTACCTGAAATACACGCCGTCGGCGACGTGGAATCCGTTCTGACCCCGGCGATGCTGTTTGCCGCTGCGCTGGTTACCGATTCACGTTAACGCGGCATCGCTCTGGCCATCGTGCCGCGCGCCGTGGCATGAGACTGCGCAACGCATCCAGCCTGAACGGCGTCAGCCGGCGCGGCGCCGCGATCACTCTTTGAGGAGACCTTCATGATCGAACCGATCATGTATCTGGCGATCGGTTTTCTGGTCTCGATGCTGTTCGGGCTGATGATCGTGCCGCTGGTGCACAACCGCGCGGTACGCCTCACGGCAAAGCGGCTGGAAGCCGCGACGCCGCTGTCGATGGCGGAAATCCAGGCCGACAAGGATCAATTGCGCGCGGAGTTCGCGATGTCGGCGCGGCGGCTCGAGATGAGCGTGGACCAGCTCAAGCACAAGACCACCAGTCAATTCGCCGAACTCGGCAAGAAATCAGACGCGATCAATCGCCTCAAGATCGAACTGAGCGAAAAGAACGCCGCGATCTTCACGCTGGAGGCGCGCGAAAAATCGGTGCGCGAGCAATTGCGCGCCACCGAAGAGGAATTCGCTGCCAAGACCCAGGCGCTGCGCGGCGCCGAACAGGCTTTGACCGACAAGCAGGCCGAGCTCGCCCGGATCAATTCCCAATTGTCCGACCGCTCGATGATGGCGGACAGCCGGCAGGTCGAACTCATCGCGGTGCGCACGCAAATCGACGCGCTGAAAAACCGCGTCGACGACGCCGAAAAGGAGTTCACCGCGACCCAATCGCGGCTTGAGCAGCAGCGCGCCGAATCCGAGACCGCCACGCGCGAACTCAACGAAGCGCGCGGCCGGGTCGAAACGCTGAGCCAGCGGGTGACCGACCTCGACCGCCAGTTGATAGCGCAGGTCAAGGAAGCCGAAATGCTCGGCAACCGCGTCAACGAGTTGGAAGGCCGGCTCGCCGCTCAGGGCAAGCTGCTCGCCGAGCGCGAATTCGAGAACAACCAGTTGCGCGCGTCGAACGAGATCGCCGACCGCACGCTGAAAGGGCTGCGCGAGGAGATCGCCGCCGGCAATGGCGGCCAATCGCCGGAGACCGACCGATTGCGCGGCGAAAAAGCCGCGATCGAGGAGCAACTGCGCGTCGCCCGCAACGAACGCGCCGATGCGCAGCGCGAACTCGCCGCGATCCAGCAACAGGCGGAAAGCTCCTGGGCCACGGAGCGGATGGAAAACGCGCTGCTGCGCGAACGCATCAACGACATCGCCGCCGAAGTCGCCAAGCTGGCGATGGCGCTGGAAGGCCCTAACTCCGCGATTGAGGCCATGCTCGCCGCCGAAACCGAACCCGCGCGCCATGGCGGAAATACCAACGGCTCGGACGATGGCGGTACGCCGATCGCCCCGGAACTGGCCGACGATACCGAGACGATCGTCCGCGGCACGCTGGCAGACCGCATCCGCGCGCTGCAGTCGCACGCCTCCCGCGCCCGGCAATTGGGCTGACTTGCCGCGGCGGGCACCGGATCGAGGGGCTCGGGCTGCGGTGCGGCGACAGATAATCCAACGCTGTGCTGCCGATAACAAAGCCCGATAAACTGGGCTTTGTGGTGGGCGCACAAGGGATCGAACCTTGGACCTCTCCCGTGTGAAGGGAACGCTCTCCCGCTGAGCTATGCGCCCGGGACGGCCGTGGGTGGGGGCGGGCAAAACGACCCGGCCGGCGACCGTAGTGGCGGGATTTAGGGAGTACGGGGTCCGGGTGTCAAGCTTTCCGGCGTCTACCCGCCGACGGCCCAGCGGGACCGAAACGAAGCGCGACACGCGCAGTTCGACCTGTATGTAGCAAAGCGACACGCCGCCGGGCGAGCCAGCGTCACGCCAACGGTCAGCGCGTCGCGAGCAGGCCGATATAGTCCATGTCGGCGAAATCGCCCTCCTGATGAATATGGATGGTTGCATAGCCGTAGCATTTCAGCGCGGCCAGCAGTTCGTCGCGCGTGATCCAGTTCGCGTATGTCTCGACCCCGCCCTCATAGTGTACGGGCAGATCGCCCGGCTCGACGGGGTGCCGATACGATCGATAGCGGTAGGTGGCGACGGCACCGTCGACCTCAACCTGGACATCCCTTGCCTGATCGAAGTAACCGGCGGCGGAGAGGTGCCTTGGATTATAGACATGGGTCCAAATGAACAATCGATCAGTCAACTTCGACGCGGCCGAGAGAAGTTCGAGCGGCTGCGTCGAATGGTAGAGCACGCCCGAAGCCCAGATGATGTCAGCTTTCGGCGTAGATGGAGACTGCAAATATTGAACGAATTCACCGTAGAGAAAGGAGGCCTTCAGGCCGGTATTTTCTTTAAGCGTGAGACACTTCAGATAATTGATGTTGTTCGCCTCAACGGCCACGATCGATGCCGCGCCGAGCATCTGGAATAGCCGTGTGTCGTAGGCCTCGAATGGTCCGAGTTCGAGGACGGACTTGCCTCGGAACCCTCCGATGATCGGATCTGCCCACGTCACCCGTGGATCAATGGGAAATACCTCGTTGTCGCCGGCCGCGAGTTGCAATTCCGGCGGAAGTGCCGCCTTCCATGATCCTCGGAATATATCGATGGCGTTTTGCGCGGAAGGTGGGGATTTCGAAAGCGACGCGTAGATCGCGTTATCGAGCATTGCATGCCTTATTCATTGGTCGACGAGTTCAGCGGGCGCTAAGCTATTGGAATTTTACGCGGTGGCAAGTCAAGTTCGCAGAAATGCAGTCGCATAGCACCATGTGACGCGCCATAACTGAGCCGTCGCCAAGTTCGCGCAGCGCGGCGCCCTCTGCCGACGCTCGCCTCCCGATCCTGGCGACGTCGCAAAAAAACGCGCGCGCTATGTGACCCCTGCCACATTATTTACCAGCCGTTAAGCATATCGCTGGTTCGGTAGGAACGAACGCATTTGTCTTAAATTATCAATCAAATGAGGGCATGAGCGATGATCGAGATCCAGTATCTCAGGATGCAGGCGGCGCGGGCGGAGCGGCTGGCGCGGGCGACGATGGACAGCCTGACGATCGAACGGCTGCAGTCGATGTCGCAGGATTACCAGCGCCAGGCGGACCAGCTCGCGGCTTGTTTCCGGCAGGCTCCGCAACAGCCAAACCACGCCGGCGCCTGACCGCGCGGATCAGCCCGGCGAATGAGCCGGCTGCGGAGCCGACCGCGCGATGAAGATGTGCGACAGCCATGACGACAGCATTGCCGGAACCATCCCGACCAGGCCGTAGAGGACGAATTGCGCCGCGCCGCTGTCAGGGCCGCGCCCGCCATACATGAATTCCGAGGCCGCAAACGCGATCGAGCCCACGATCAGCATCCGCAACACCGCGCCGATCCGATGGATGTGGCAGACGATGTCATCCACCGCGCCGATCATCAGCGCCGGCAGGATGCCGAACAAGTAACTGTATTGCAGCGACTTGAACAGCACGACCACGAATTTCGCGACTTCCATCCAATTGGTCTGGCTCCAATATCCCGATAGATAACTCGTGGTGGCGAGCAGCAGCACGCCGCCGATGAAAGGGCCGATCACCCCAAAGATCAGATAACGCTTCATGCCGTAACCCCCGGCGCCCGCTGGCGTCCTGCAATATGGTAGCCCGGCTTGAGGCACCTCGGATAGGCACATGTCAGCCATAAGGCCGGGCGTAGGCGTCGGTTCCCGATGAAATATATTTGAGGAGCGGCCATGCCCGTACCGCCAAGCGAGGGCCAGCTCCGCGGGCCGCAGTCGTGATTACTTGAGGGAGCTGTTGACGGTTGTGAACTTGGTTTTCAGATTGGTACCAAGTCCGTTGACTGCCGCGATGATAGCCAGGGAAATTCCGGCAGCGATCAAGCCGTACTCGATCGCGGTGGCGCCGTTCTCATCTGTGAGAAATCGCGTAATGAGGCGCATCACCAACCCTCGTTCCAACCCGCCGTATGTGCAGAACGCGGAGTACGTTCGCGAATAGCGCCAACCCTATCGGGCGTCCTTTCAGCAAGTGCTAATGGACGAGATGAAAGTGGCGGTATTCCGCGAAACCCGCCCGCGCGAAATTGTCGCAGTTACATCACGACTTCGATGAGGTTGGGACCCTGACTGGCGGTTCCATAGGCCAGCGCCTTGCTGAGTTCTTCCGAACAGTCCACAGAACGCGCCGGCACGCCCATGCCGTTCGCGAGCGACACCCAGTCCAGCGCGGGACGATCTATGTTGAGCATGTCGAGCGCGCGCTGGCCCGGCTCGCCCGCGTCGACACCGGCGAACTCGCCTTTTAAGATCTGATACGTGCGGTTGGCAAATACCACCGTTGTTACCGCGAGGCTCTCGCGCGCCTGGGTCCAGAGCGACTGCAGCGTGTACATCGCGCTGCCGTCTCCGACCATGCAGATCACCTTGCGGTCCGGACAGGCCACCGCCGCGCCGGTGGCTACCGGCGTGGAGAATCCGATCGAGCCCCCCATGTTCTGAAGCCAATCGTGCGGCGCGGCGGCGGCGGTCGGCGGAAAGAAGCCGCGGCCGGTGGTGATCGATTCATCGACCACGATCGCGTTTTCGGGAATCGCCAGTGCGATCGCCTGCGCGATCGCGGCGTGGGTCAGCGCACCGGTCGGAGGCACGAGTTCCATTTTCTTTTGCGGCTTGGCGTCCTGCGGCTGGGCACCGAGAGCGCCGGCCAGCGCTTGAAGGGCCGCCACCGAGTTCTCGCCGCCGGCGGTCAGGCGATGCACCTCGCAGCCGTCGGGTTTCAGCAGGCTCGGCTTGTTCGGATAGGCGAAGAACGCCACCGGATCGTTGGCTTCGACCAGCACGATGTGGCGGAACTCTTTGAGGATCGGCAGCGCCTGCTCGATCACGTAAGGAATCCGGTCGATGAAAAAACGCCCGCCACCGCGCGCCATCCGCGGATTGTAGGTCTGACCCATCACCTTGCAGCCGGTGTTGCCGGCAATCTGCGCCGCGAGCGCGAGCCCCTGCTCGGTCAGCGCGCTGCCGGTCATCAGCAGCAAGGTCTGCGCGCCGCCACGCAGAATTCTTGCGGCGGTCTCCACAGCGCTTGGCGAGTAGCTTGCGCGCTGCGAGTCCGCCGGCACCTGCGCGATCCCGTCGGCGTCGTTCCAGGCGGTATCTGCCGGCAGGATCAGCGTCGCGATCTGCGGCGGCGAACTCTTGGCCGCGGCGATCGCGGCTGCGCCGTCGCGCGCTACCGATCCGGCGTCCGGCGACGTGCGAACCCAGGCCGACATCGGCCGCGCCAGGCCCTCGATGTCCGAGGTCAGCGGCGCGTTGTAGCCGATGTGATAGGTAGCGTGCTGGCCGACGATGTTGACGATGCCGGAAATGGCCTTCTTGGCGTTGTGAAGGTTGGCAAGGCCGTTGGCGAGGCCGGGCCCGAGATGCAACAGCGTCGAAGCCGGGGTATTTTTCATGCGGAAATAGCCATCGGCCGCACCGGTCACCACACCTTCGAACAGCCCGAGCACGCAGCGCATCCCCTCGACGCGATCGAGCGCCGCGACGAAGTGCATTTCCGAGGTACCGGGATTGGCGAAGCAGACATCCACGCCGCCCGCGACCAGCGTCCGCACCAGACTTTCCGCGCCGTTCATGTGTTCGCTCCCGCTTGGCTCTTGTTGGCGGGAGCGATCAAACATTGTTCGGCGTTCGCGTCAAAGCCTTGCGGACCTGACCGGCCGCCTACCGCGCGTCAACCATTCGGCAGGATGTGGCTTGCGCGCCCGCCGAAGTTATGGCCTCTCTCCTCTCGATTTATGGCTTGCGAGGACCAGATGACCCGGACCGGTGCGTGCGTGCTTGCGACCGTCGTGATGATCGCCGGCTCTTCCGGGGCTTTCGCCCAAGGCGTCGACATGCGCGACATCATGGGCGGCGGCCCGAATTTCCACGGCGGCGGCGCAAGCCCGGTGTCGCGCAGCACGGTCAATTTCGCAGGCAGCTACGCGCCCGGCACCATCGTGGTGAATACCGCCGAGCGGAGGCTCTACCTCGTGCTCGCAAACGGACAGGCGCTTCGCTACGGCATCGGCGTGGGCCGTGACGGCTACCGCTGGAGCGGCACCCATCGCATCACCGCCAAGAAAGAATGGCCGGGCTGGACGCCGCCGTCGCAGATGCGCGCACGCCGTCCCGACTTGCCGCGGCACATGGCCGGCGGCATCGAGAACCCGCTCGGCGCGCGAGCGATGTATCTGGGATCGACGCTGTATCGCATCCATGGCTCGAACGAGCCGGAAACCATTGGCCAGGCGGTCTCGTCAGGCTGCTTCCGCATGACCAACGAGGACGTCAGCGACCTCTACGATCGGGTCGGCGTAGGCACCACGGTGGTGGTGAAGAACTGATCGGCGGCTCGCCGCAGGGCGCGCCTGTCACCATCCGGCTTGCGAGTTGAGCCGGATTGCGGCAGCGTCGCCACGATGCGAACGATACCATCGCAATGGCGAATTCCACGGCTGCTCACGGCTGTTTCAACCGTGCTGGCGGTTTGCCTCTTGCTGCCGTGGCCGGTAAGCGGCGGCGAACTGGCATCCATCGCCTCCAAGCGACGCAACGAGAAAAAAGTCTTCACGGACGGCGAGATCGTCGACGGTTTCCTGAAGACCGCGTTCGGCGCCGAGTATCATCTCGCCGGGCGCGTCGACCGCATCCGCAAATATGACGGCCCGGTGCGGGTGTTCGCCGATGGCGGCGGGCGACCCGATCGCCGCGCGCAACTCGCCAAAGTGATCGCCGACATCGCCGCGCGCGTGCAGCATCTGGACATCGCGATGGCGGAGACGGTCGATGCGGCCAACGTCACGGTCCGGCTGGTACACGACCGCGATCTGAACCGCACCATCGCGACATTCTACGGCATAACGCGGGCGCGCGAAATTCATAACTCACTCGACCCGCAATGCCTGTCCGGCTTTCGCAAGAACGAGCGATTCGAGATCGAGCATTCCGACGTGATCCTGACCATCGACAACGGCGATTTCATCTTCCTGGACTGCGCCTATGAGGAAGTGCTGCAGGCGCTCGGTCCGATCAACGACACCGACTCGGTGCCGTGGACGATGTTCAACGACAATGTCTCGATGGGGTATTTCGATCTCTATGACCAGTACATCCTCAACATCCTGTATCACCCGGAGATCAAGGCCGGCATGACGGTGCGGGAGGTCAACGCCGTGTTGCCCCAGGTGTTGGCCGACGTCCGGCAATGGCTGACCAAGGTCAACGGATCGGAGTAGCGCGCCTGCTTTCTTCCTTTGGAGATAGGCGCCGGCCGCGGCTGCTCACGCCGTCTTCTCGAACAGTTCCCGCCCGATCAGCATGCGGCGGATTTCGCTGGTGCCGGCGCCGATCTCGTACAATTTGGCGTCGCGCAGCAGCCGTCCGGTGGAATAATCGTTGATGTAGCCATTGCCGCCGAGCAACTGGATGGCGTCGAGCGCGCATTGCGTGGCTTTTTCGGCGGCATAGAGGATCGCGCCGGCGGCGTCCTCGCGCGTGGTTTCGCCCCGGTCGCACGCCTTCGCCACCGCATAGACGTAGGCGCGCGACGCGTTCATCGTCACATACATGTCGGCGACCTTGGCCTGCACCAGTTGAAACGTGCCGATCGGCTGGCCGAACTGCTTGCGCTCGTGGACATAGGGCATCACCACGTCGAGGCAGGCCTGCATGATGCCGAGCGGCCCCGCCGCCAGCACCGCGCGCTCGTAGTCGAGGCCCGACATCAGCACGTTGACGCCGCGTCCCACCTCGCCAAGCACGTTTTCCGCCGGCACCTCGCAATCGGTAAACACAAGTTCGCAGGTGTCGGAACCGCGCATGCCGAGCTTGTCGAGCTTCTGCGCGGTGGAAAATCCCGCCATGCCCTTCTCGATGATGAAGGCGGAGATGCCGCGCGTGCCGGCCGCCGGATCGGTCTTGGCGTAGACCACCAGCGTTTCGGCGACGGGGCCGTTGGTGATCCACATCTTGCTGCCGTTCAGGACGTAGCGGTCGCCCTTCTTGTCGGCACGGGTCTTCATCGACACGACATCGGAGCCCGCGCCCGGCTCCGACATTGCGAGCGCGCCGACATGCTCGCCCGACATCAGCTTCGGCAGGTATTTGCGTTTCTGCGCATCGCTGCCGTTGCGCCGCAACTGGTTGACGCAGAGGTTGGAATGCGCGCCGTAGGACAGCCCCACCGCGGCCGAGGCGCGGGAGATTTCCTCGACCGCGATGCAATGCTCGAGATAGCCGAGGCCTGAGCCGCCATATTCCTCCTCGACGGTGATGCCGTGCAGGCCGAGCGCGCCGATTTTGGGCCACAGGTCGCGCGGAAACTGATTGCTGCGGTCGATCTCCTCGGCGCGGGGCGCGATCTCGTGCTGCGAAAAGTCGCGTACGGTCTCGCGGATTGCGTCCGCGGTCTCGCCGAGATCGAAATTGAACATCCGCTGCGCGTTGGGGATCATGGGTCGGGCTCTCTCCGGGTCGGGCGGCGCGGCCTGTCGCCGCAGCCTTTGTTGCGGCAACCATGTCACGGGGCCGTGCGGCTGAGAAGGGCGCACCTCGTCGGCCGTTCCGGGCGCATTTGCTTTGGCTTACATCCGGAAAATGTCGCGGCTTTCCCGATATCGCGGTGGTCGGCGGGTCCAAGCGCGTGTATTCAGGCATTGAGGGCCAGAAACCTCGCTTGCATGGTTCCGGCAGCATCATGGACCGCGCGAGACTATTTGAGGAACGCCGCATGCACGGCACGATCGAGACCGACGCATCCGCTCGCCAGCGCGCCGCGCGCGAGGAGGCTTACGCCACGCCGCTGAAGGATTTTCATCCCGGCGCGCCGCGTCATTTCCGGGACGATACGCTGTGGCCATGGTTCGAGCGGCTGCGCAAGGAAGAGCCGGTGCATTACTGCACCAATTCGCCTATCGAGCCCTATTGGTCGGTCGTCAAATACAATGACATCATGCAGGTCGATACCAACCACGGCGTTTATTCGTCCGACAGCGCGCTGGGCGGCATCGCGATCCGCGACGCGCCGCAAGGCTACGACTGGCCGAGCTTCATCGCGATGGACCAGCCGTGCCACGCCGAGCAGCGCAAGACCGTGTCGCCGATGTTCACCCCGACGCATCTCGACGAGCTCGCGGCGCTGATCCGCCAGCGCGCCGGCAAGGTGCTCGATGCGTTGCCGCGCGACGAGACCTTCGACTTCGTCGACCGCGTTTCGATCGAACTCACCACGCAGATGCTGGCGACGCTGTTCGATTTCCCGTTCGAGGAGCGGCGCAAGCTGACGCGCTGGTCCGACGTTGCGACCGCGCTGCCGAAGAGCATGATCGTGTCGTCGCCGGAGCAGCGGCGCGACGAGATGAACGAATGCGCTGCGTATTTCACCCGGCTGTGGAACGCGCGCGTCAATGCCGAGCCGCGCAACGATCTGATCTCGATGATGGCGCACAGCGACGCGACGCGGCACATGGCGCCCGACAATCTGATGGGCAATATCATCCTGCTGATCGTCGGCGGCAACGACACTACCCGCAACACCATGACCGGTTCGGTGCTGGCGCTGCACGAGAATCCGGACCAATTCGCCAAGCTGCGCGCCAATCCGGCGCTGATCGACACCATGGTGCCGGAAGTCATCCGCTGGCAGACGCCGCTGGCGCATATGCGCCGCACCGCGCTGCACGACACGGAATTGGGCGGCAAGACGATCCGGAAAGGCGACCGCGTGGTGATGTGGTACGTCTCGGGCAACCGCGACGAGGAGATGATCGAACACCCGAACGACTTCATCATCGATCGCGCACGGCCGCGCACGCATCTGTCGTTCGGGTTCGGCATCCACCGCTGCGTCGGCATGCGGCTCGCCGAACTTCAACTGAAGATCGTGTGGGAAGAAATGCTTAAGCGTTTCGAGCGCATCGACGTTGTCGGCGAACCGCAGCGGGTGTATTCGAGCTTCGTCAAGGGCTACGAATCCCTGCCGGTTCGCATTCCCTCGTAAGCAAATCATCCGATTGAACAGCCGGCTCGATTCGCCGCAGTGAAGTACCCGCCGGATTAAATGACAACCGCCGAGCCCGACGACTACGCCGACATCCACGATGCGGTCGCCAAGTTGTGCGCACAGTTTCCCGGCGAATACTGGCGCAAGCTCGACCGCGAGATGGCCTATCCGACGGCGTTCGTCGACGCGCTGACGCAGGCCGGCTATCTCTCGGTGCTGATCCCGGAAGAATATGGCGGCGCCGGTTTGAAATTGTCGGCGGCGGCGGCGATCCTTGAGGAAATCCAGCGCGCCGGCTGCAACGGCGGCGGCTGTCACGCACAGATGTACACCATGGGCACGCTGCTGCGGCACGGCAGCGCTGCCCAGAAATCGCAGTGGCTGCCGAAGATCGCTGGCGGCGAAATCAGGCTGCAGGCGTTCGGCGTCACAGAACCTTCCAGCGGCACCGATACGACCTCGCTGAAGACTTTCGCGAAACGCAGCGGCAACGACGGCTATATCGTCAACGGGCAGAAAATCTGGACCAGCCGCGCCGAACATTCCGACCTGATGATCCTGCTGGCGCGCACCACACCGAAGGAAGAGACCAAGAAACGCACCGACGGGCTGTCGGTGTTCATCGTCGACATGCAGCAGGCGAGGGATAGGGGGCTGGAAGTCCGCCCGATCCGCACCATGATGAACCACGCCACCACCGAGGTGTTCTTCACCGACCTGAAGGTGCCGGCGGAAAACCTGATCGGCGAGGAAGGCATGGGGTTTCGCTACATCCTTTCCGGCATGAACGCCGAGCGCATCCTGATCGCCGCGGAATGCGTCGGCGACGCCAAATGGTTCATCGCCAAGGCAACCGCCTACGCCAAGGAACGCGTGGTGTTCGGCCGCCCGATCGGTCAGAATCAAGGCGTGCAGTTTCCGATCGCCAAAGCCTATGCCGCGATGCGCGCCGCCGAACTGATGGTCAAGGACGCCGCCCGCAAATACGAGGCGGGACAGGATTGCGGAGCCGAGGCCAACATGGCCAAGATGCTCGCGGCCGACGCGTCGTGGGAGGCCGCCAACGCCTGCGTGCAGACCCATGGCGGCTTCGGCTTCGCGGAGGAATACGACATCGAGCGCAAGTTTCGCGAGACGCGGCTTTATCAGGTGGCGCCGATCTCGACCAACCTGGTGCTGTCGTTCGTCGCCGAGCACGTGCTCGGCATGCCACGGTCGTATTGAGGGGCGCCGATGCTGCCGCTTGAAGGACTGACCGTGATCGCCGTCGAGCAGGCCGTCGCCGCGCCGTTCTGCAGTTCGCGGCTCGCCGACGCCGGCGCGCATGTCATCAAGGTCGAACGGCCGGAGGGCGATTTTGCCCGCGGCTATGATGCCGCAGCCCGCGGCCAGAGCAGTTACTTCGTCTGGCTCAATCGCGGCAAGGATTCCGCGGTGATCGATCTTGCAACAGCCGCGGGACGCGCCGCACTCGAGGTGCTGGTCGCCTCGGCCGACGTGCTGCTGCAGAATCTCAAGCCCCGCGCGATGGACCGGCTCGGCTTCACGCGCGAGCGGCTGCGGCGCGATTATCCCGCGCTGGTGATGTGCACGATCTCCGGCTACGGCGACGATGGTCCCTATGCCGAGCGCAAGGCCTATGACCTATTAATACAAGCCGAGAGCGGGCTCGCTTCGATCACCGGCGGACCGGACGGGCCCTCGCGCGTCGGATTGTCGATCGTCGATATCGCGACCGGCGCCACAGCGCATGCCGCGATCCTCGAGGCGCTGTTCGCGCGCAGCCGCAGCGGACAGGGCGCGGACATAAGGATTTCGATGTTCGACGTGATGGCGGATTGGCTTACCGTGCCACTGCTGAACGCCGAGGCTGGGAATCCGCCGCAGCGCATGGGCCTTGCGCATCCTTCGATCGCCCCCTACGGGGTATTCGTGTCGAGCGACGGCAAGGCCATCCTGATCTCGATCCAGAGCGAGCGGGAGTGGAAGAAACTCTGCGCCGAGGTGCTGCGGCAGCCGCAACTCGTGGACGATCCGCGGCTGACCAACATGGTCGAGCGGGTGCGCAACCGCGCTTTCACCGACAAGACCGTCGGCGACATCTTTGCGACGCTGACGCGCGTGGACCTGCTTGCGAGTCTGGCCGCCGCCGACGTCGCCTTTGCCGAGGTCAACACCATGGCCGATCTCGCGGTGCATCCGCACTTGCGGCGCATCGAAGTCGATAGTCCGGCGGGGATGCTGAGCTATCCGGCGCCCGCGACGATCGTGGTAGATCAGCCGCGCCGCTACGGCGCGGTGCCGGCCATCGGCGAGCGCCGCGTCGCGACGCCCCGTCCGAACAAGACCGCGGCGATCCCATGAGCGCGCTCGATATCGAACATCTGCGCGGTTGGATCGGCCGCAGCGAACAGGCCGGCGACATCGTGACCGCGCAGCTCGTGAAGGGTCTGCGCGCGACTTTGTTTCTCGACGTGGGCACGCCGGCGCCCGGCGACGTCGCGCCCCTCACGGTGCATTGGTGCCTGGCGCAGCCGGTGGCGCCGATGGCGATGATCGGCCCCGACGGCCATGCGAAGCGCGGCGGCTTCCTGCCGCCGGTGCCGCTGCCGCGGCGGATGTGGGCAGGCGGCGCACTCCAGTGTCTGGATACGTTGCGTGTCGGCGAC
>CAXUBE010000012.1:22437-26495 GCA_964249215.1 uncultured Rhodopseudomonas sp.
GTCCACGATCGCGGACGTGGCGCTGAAGACCGGCAGCAGCGGCCCGCTGTGTTTTGTCGCCGTGGCGCACGAGATCTCGACATCGCGCGGCATCGCGATCCGCGAGCGGCAGGATCTGGTGTTTCGTGACGACCCGAGTACGGCGGCGGCCTCAAAGCCGGCGGCACCAGCGCCGCCGGCGCAGCATCGCGAAACGCATGTCGCCGATCCGGTGCTATTGTTTCGTTACTCGGCGTTGACCTTCAACAGCCACCGCATTCACTACGATCGCGACTATGTCACCAAGGCCGAGGGCTACCCGGGCCTTCTGCTTCACGGTCCGATGCAGGCCGCGCTGCTCGTGGAGATGGCGGCCAAACTCCGCGGCGGCCGGGCGCCTCAAAAATTCAGCTATCGCGGCGTGCAGCCGCTGTTCGACGGCGCGGAGTTCTCGGTCAATGCGAACGAGAGCGCCGACACGATCGAGCTGTGGACCGCGAACGCGACGGGTGAGCCCACCATGAAAGCGACCGCCACGATGGCACAAGGATGATAATGACGTGACCACACGGAAAAAAAACTCGCCACGCGCAGTGACGGTGAAGGATGCGACCTTCGACCTGATGCGTGCCTTCGGTATCGACCGCGTCTTCGGTAATCCGGGATCGACCGAGTTGCCGTTTCTGTCCGACTGGCCGGATGACATCGACTACGTGCTCGGCTTGCAGGAGGCCAGCGTGGTCGGCATGGCCGACGGTTACGCGCAGGCGACGCGCAATGCCGGCTTCGTCAATCTGCATTCGGCGGCCGGCGTCGGCAACGCGCTCGGCAACATCTACACCGCGCATCGCAACCAGACGCCGCTGGTGATCACGGCCGGGCAGCAGGCGCGCAGCATCCTGCCGCTGAAGCCGTTCCTGTATTCCGAGCGCGCCAGCGAATTGCCGCGGCCTTATGTCAAATTCAGCGTCGAGCCGGCGCGCGCGCAGGACGTCCCGGGCGCGATCGCGCAGGCCTATCACTTGGCGATGCAGCCGCCTTGCGGGCCGACCTTCGTCTCGGTGCCGATCGACGATTGGGCGCAACCATCCGAGCCGGTCGCAGTTCGCAAGGTGGCGCGCGAATTAGGACCCGACGCCGAGGCGATGGGCGCGCTGATCGCGGCATTGTCTGACAGCCGGCGCCCCGCTTTCGTGGTGGGGCCCGCGGTGGATCGCGCGCGCGCCGTCGACCTGATGGTGCAGGTCGCCGAGCGCGCCAAGGCGCCGGTATGGGCCAGTCCATTTTCGGCGCGCGCAAGCTTTCCCGAGCGCCATCCGCTGTTCGCAGGTTTCCTGCATGCGTCGCCGGCGCAAGTCTCCGAGGTGCTGCGGCAATACGATCTCGTCGTCGTGATCGGCGCGCCGGTGTTCACCTTTCACGTCGAGGGCCACGCCGCGATCTTCGACGGCGCGACAACCCTGTTTCAGATCACCGACGACCCGGAGGCGGCAGCGACCACGCCGGTCGGCACCAGCATCGTCGCCACGATGACCCCCGCGCTGAGGCTGTTGCTGGCTTCGATGCCGCCGGCCGAGCGCGCCGCGCCCGCCCCGCGCGCGATGCCAGCGTTACCGGACGCCGCCGATCCGATTCCGGCCGCGTTCGCGCTGCATGCGCTGTCGCAGGCGATGCCGCCCGATGCGGTACTTGTCGAGGAGGCGCCCTCGCATCGGCTGGCGATGCAGAAATATATGCCGATGCGCGGCCAGGATAGTTTCCATACCATGGCCAGCGGCGGACTCGGCTTCGGCCTGCCCGCCTCGGTCGGGATCGCGCTTGCGAACCCGCAGCGGCCCACGGTCTGCCTGATCGGCGACGGCTCGGCGATGTATTCGATCCAGGCGCTATGGACCGCCGCGCAGCGCAAGCTGCCGCTCACCGTCGTGGTGCTGAATAATTCCGGCTACGGCGCGATGCGCTCGTTCAGCCAGGTGATGCAGGTGCGCAACGTGCCGGGGCTCGATCTGCCCGGCATCGATTTCGTCGGGCTTGCAACCAGCTTGGGCTGCGGCGCGGTGCGCGTCTCGCGCGCGGCAGAATTGCCGACCGCGCTCGCGCAAGCGATCGGCGGACCGGGCGTCAGCCTGGTCGAAGTGATGGTGGATGTCGCGGTGCCGCTGCTCTATGCGCAGACGAGTTAGGTTTTGCTGCCGGAGGCGTCGCGGATCTTGGCCTGGATCTTCGCCATGCCGCCGATCCAGCGGTCGTAATTCTCGGTTTTCTTGCGCATGTAATCGATCACCTGGGGATGCGGCAGGATCAGGAACGTCTCGCGTTCGATCCCGGCCAGGGCGTCGTTCGCAACCTGCTGCGGGCTCAGATCGCCGTCGCCGGATTGCGGGCCTTTCGGGATCGAGCGCAGCATGTTGGTATCGACGCCTTGCGGGCACAGGATCGAGACCTTGATGCCATGCGCTCTGTGCGCGATCGCGAGACTCTCCGCGAAGCCGACCGCGGCGTGCTTGGTCGTCGAATAGGCCGGGCTGCCGACCTGCGACAGCAGGCCCGCCGCCGAAATGGTGTTGAGGAAATAGCCGCCGCCGCGCGCCTGCATCAGCGGCACCAGATGCCGCGCGGCATAGACGTGCGCCATCACATGGATGGCCCAGCTTTTCATCCACGGCTCATCCGACGTGCCGCCGGCATTCTCGGACATCGGATCGAAACCGCCGCCGATGCCGGCGTTCGAACAGAACAGCGCGATCGGGCCGATCGATCGCTCGGTGTCCGCGATCAGGCGCTCGATGTCGGCCTCGCGCCCCACATCGCAAGTATAGGCACTTCCATCGATTGACGCCGCGACGGCCTCGGCGCGTCCACCATCAAGATCGGCGACGATCACCTTCGCGGCGCCAGCGCGGTGGAACGTCTGGCACAGCGCCTGACCGATCCCGTTGCCGCCGCCGGTCACGACGACGACCTTGCCCGCCACCTGCATCGCCCTGCCCGGACCGTTTCTCAGTTTGTCAGGTCAACACCAGATCGAGCACGGCGGTATAGTGGCAGGCGGCACCCAGCAGCACGAAGGAGTGCCAGATCGCGTTCTGGAACCGCAGTCGCCGCCACGCATGAAACACCACGCCGAGCGTATAGAGCACGCCGCCCGCGCCGATGCAGTACAGCGCGAACACCGGCAGCGATTGCACCACGGAATCGTAGGCGACCAGTCCGCTCCAGCCGAGCGCGAGATAGAGCCCGACCGACAATTTGTCGAACCGCCCCGGCTTGAACAATTTGAGCAGCACGCCTAGCAGCGCGACCAGCCATACGCCGGTGAGAAGCGCGATCGCGAACAGCTTGTCATTGATCTGGCTGATGATCGGCGTGTAGGTCGCCGCGATCAGGATATAGATCGCGGAGTGATCGAACCGGCGCAGCAGCCATTTGCGCGGCGACACCGGCCACAGATTATATGCCGCGGACAGCCCGAGCATCGCGACCAGGCCGGCGGCATAGACCGACACCGATACGATCTCCGGCGCGGTGGCGAACACGCCGGTCAGCACGATCAGCGCGGTGGCGGCGACGAAGCCGAGCGCCAAACCCAGAATGTGGATGACGCCGTCGGCGATCAGTTCCGCCCGGTCGTAATGCCAGCCGATCGCGCCCGCCACCGCATGCGCCGCCGAGGTCGATGCCATCTGCTTTGGTCGAAACACGGTCATGGCCAAATCCCGTTAGGGTCTTGTTTCGCAACGCGCGCATCGCATTTTAGGCACGTCGGCGCGATGCGGCAGATTGTAGCCGACGTTGGTTAAAGCGAGGCTGAACATTCGCGGCAAACCGGGCAAAGCCAAGGCCGAACGGCGCTTTGGGTGCATTTTGCTGGAATTTCCGCCGTCATGCATGACAATGGCAGAGCATGGTTTTTAGTTTCTCAACCCTGGTCGAGGAAGCGCGGCTGTCGGCGCGCGCCTTGCTGGACTACAGCGACAACCTGTTCAATCCTACCGTCCGTCTCGGCGTCACCGGGTTGTCACGCGCCGGCAAGACCGTCTTCATCACCGCGCTGGTGCATGGGCTGTCGCGCGGCGGCC
>CAXUBE010000013.1:0-24353 GCA_964249215.1 uncultured Rhodopseudomonas sp.
CGCTCGTCCATGTCGAGCCCGGCGAGACCAACGCATATCGCGGCCGCGTCGTCCGCATCGTCGACCAGAACCGATCGCGCGTGCTCGGCATCTTCCGCGCGTTGCCCGGCGGCGGCGGCCGGCTGATCCCGGTCGACAAGAAACAGGCCGGCCGCCAACTCAACATCGCCAAGCCCGATACCGGCGGCGCGCAGGACGGCGACCTCGTCAGCGTCGACCTGATCAGAAGCCGCGGCTTCGGGCTCGCCTCGGGCAAGGTCAAGGAGCGGCTGGGCTCGCTCGCCACCGAAAAGGCCGTGAGCCTGATCGCGATCCACGCCCACGATATTCCGCAGAGCTTCTCGCCGGCGGCAATCGCAGAGGCCGAAGCCGCGAAACCCGCGACGTTGGCCGGGCGCGAGGACTGGCGCGACCTGCCGCTGATCACGATCGATCCGCCCGACGCCAAGGATCACGACGACGCGGTCCACGCCGAGCCGGACCCCGATCCGAACAACAAGGACGGTGTGATCGTCACCGTGGCGATCGCCGATGTCGCGTTCTATGTGCGGCCGGACTCCGCGCTCGACCAAGATGCGCTGCTGCGCGGCAATTCGGTGTACTTCCCGGACCGCGTGGTGCCCATGCTGCCGGAACGCATCTCCAACGATCTGTGTTCGCTGAAGCCGGGCGAGCCGCGCGGCGCGCTTGCCGTGCGGATGGTGATCGGCGCCGACGGCCGCAAGCGGTCGCACGGCTTCCATCGCATCCTGATGCGATCGGCGGCGAAACTGAGCTACGCGCAGGCGCAGGCCGCCGTCGGCGGCGCGCCCGACGACATCACCGGCCCTGTGCTCGATGCGATCCTGAAGCCGCTTTATGCCGCCTATGCGGTAGTCAAGCGCGGCCGCGACGAGCGCGACCCACTCGATCTCGATATTCCCGAGCGCAAGATCCTGCTCAAGCCCGACGGCACCGTCGACCGCGTGGTGGTGCCGGATCGGTTCGACGCGCACCGGCTGATCGAAGAATTCATGATTCTCGCCAACGTCGCCGCGGCCGAGACGCTGGAAAAGAAGTCGCTGCCGCTGATCTACCGCGTGCATGACGAGCCGACGGTGGAGAAGGTCCACAATCTCCAGGAATTCCTGAAGACCCTCGATCTGCCGTTCGCCAAGGCCGGCGCGCTGCGGCCGGCGCTGTTCAACCGCGTGCTGGCGCAGGTCAAGGGCCATGACGCCGAGCCGCTGGTGAACGAAGTGGTGCTGCGCTCGCAGGCGCAGGCGGAATACGCCGCGGAAAACTACGGCCATTTCGGCCTGAACCTGCGGCGCTACGCGCATTTCACGTCCCCGATCCGGCGCTACGCGGACCTCGTCGTGCATCGCGCGCTGATCCGCGGTCTCGGACTCGGCGAAGGCGCGCTTGAAGACACCGCGACGATGGAAACGCTGGGCGAGGTCGCTGCGCAGATTTCGGTGACCGAGCGCCGCGCCATGAAAGCCGAGCGCGAGACAGCCGACCGGCTGATCGCGCATTTCCTCGCCGACCGGATCGGCGCGAGCTTCCAGGGCCGTATCTCCGGCGTCACCCGCGCCGGGCTGTTCGTGAAACTCAGCGACACCGGCGCCGACGGGCTGATCCCGATCCGCACGCTGGGCTCGGAATATTTCAACTACGACGAGACCCGCCACGCGCTGGTCGGCAGCCGCAGCGGCGCCATGCACCGGCTGGGAGACGTGGTCGACGTGCGGCTGGTGGAAGCCGCGCCGGTGGCCGGCGCGCTGCGGTTCGAACTTCTCAGCGAAGGCCGCGTTGTGCCTCGGGGGCGGCAGCGCGGCCGGGACGGCGCGAACCTGCAGGCGACGTCGCGTCAGGATGGCGAAAGGCGCAACGCCGTCGGCCGATCCGGCAAGGCCACACCCGCCAAGCTCAAAGCGGCTAAACGCAACGCGGCCAAGCAGAAGGGCAAATCATGAAAGACGTGATCGCACCCGGCTCCGAGGTGACCTGGACCGCGCATGCGGCGCCCGTCGAGAAGCGTGACTTGTGGACCGCGATGCGGCGCGGCTTTCGCGGCCGCTGCCCGAAATGCGGCGAAGGCCGGCTGTTCAAGGCGTTTCTGAAAGTGGACGATCATTGCGCGGTGTGCGGCCAGGATTTCACGCCGCACCGCGCCGACGATCTGCCCGCTTATCTCGTGATCATCATCGTCGGCCATATCGTGGTGCCGATCGTGCTGTGGATCGAGACCAATTATTCGCCGCCCGTGCTGTTGCAACTGGCGATCTATCTGCCGTTCACGCTGATCGCGTCGCTGCTGCTGCTGCAGCCGGTGAAGGGCGCGGTGGTCGGGCTGCAATGGGCGTTCCGGATGCATGGCTTCGACGAGCAGAACCCGGACAAATAACCGGCTTTCTACTTACCAAGAAAACACCGCGGGGGCGCGATGAGCGACAAGGCCAAAGACGAGAAAGAAGCCGACCACCACCCGTATTATCGGCCGAAGGATGCCGCCACGCTGATCCTGATCGACCGCGCCGGCACGGTGCCGAAAGTGCTGGTCGGCAAACGCCATGACAACGTGGTGTTCATGCCGGGCAAGTTCGTGTTTCCCGGTGGCCGGGTCGACAAGTCGGACAATCGCATCCCCGTCGCAGCACCGATCCCGAAAGCGCTCGAAGACAATCTCCTCATGGGCAGCCCGAAAATCGCCCCCTCGCGGGCGCGCGCGCTGGCGATCGCGGCGATCCGCGAGGCTTGCGAGGAAACCGGGCTTTGCCTCGGCCGCAGGAGTGAGCGCCGGGCGACACCCCTGCCCGGCCCGTGGGCAGCCTTCAGCGACGCCGGGCTGCTGCCCGATCCGTCCGGACTGTTCCTGATCGCGCGCGCGATCACGCCGCCCGGCCGGGTCCGGCGTTTCGATACAAGGTTTTTCACGGCGGACGCGTCCGCGATCGCCCACCGCGTCGAAGGCGTCGTCCACGCCGACGCCGAACTGGTCGAACTGGTGTGGGTCGAACTGGGATCGCCGCATCTCGCCGACGCGCACGCCATGACCAAGAACGTGCTCAACCAGTTGCAGACGCGCCTCGCCACCGGGCCGTTGCGTCACGACGCGCCGCTGCCGTTTTATCACTTCTACGGCGGCAGGATGCAGTTCGACATGCTGCAGGGAGCGTGAGTCCCGGCACGGCCGTCATCACCCGCGAAGGCGGGTGAACCAGTATGAGGGACGGTCGTATTCGATCGCATCGTATCGGAATACTGGGTCGCTCGGTCATCGCGCGCAAAGCCGCGCGCGTGCCGGGCGATGACGGCCACAGATCGATCAACCGCAGAAAATCCATCCATCACGGCATCGGACTTTGCAATAATCTCTCGTCACGCGCCGATGCGGCGGACCAGCCCGCTTGCTATGTCCTCTACGTCACATTTGCGGAGACAATCAGCCATGGCACAACGTCACTTGCGGCTCGGCGCTTTCATGCGGCCGGTCAGCATCCATACCGGCGCGTGGCGATATCCCGGCGCGATCCCCGACGCGAATTTCAACTTTCCCGTTCTCAAGCGCCTGATCCGGAAACTCGAGGCCGGCAAGTTCGACGCCTTCTTCATGGCCGATCATCTGGCCGTGCTGAACATGCCGGTCGACGCGCTGAAGCGCAGCCACACCGTGACGTCGTTCGAGCCGTTCACGCTGCTGTCGGCGCTGGCCGCCGTGACCGACCGGATCGGCCTGATCGCGACGGGCTCCACCACCTTCGACGAGCCCTATCATGTCGCGCGCCGGTTCGCGTCGCTCGACCACATCTCGGGCGGCCGCGCCGGCTGGAACATCGTCACCACCTCCAATCCGGACGCGGCGCTGAATTTCGGCCTCGACGATCACATGGCGCATGCCGAGCGCTACCGGCGCGCGCGCGAATTCTACGACGTGGTCACGGGCCTGTGGGATTCGTTCGCCGACGACGCCTTCGTGCGCGACGTCGACAGCGGCATCTATCTCGATCCCGACAAGATGCATGTGCTGAACCACAAGGGCAAATACCTCTCGGTGCGCGGGCCGCTCAACATCGCCCGTCCGGTGCAGGGATGGCCGGTGATCGTGCAGGCCGGCGCCTCCGAGGACGGCAGGCAGCTCGCGGCCGAGACCGCGGAAGCGGTGTTCACCGGCGGCGGCTCGCTCGCCGACGGGCAGAAGCTCTATGCCGACATCAAGGGCCGGATGGACAGGCTCGGCCGCGACCGCGACCATTTGAAGATCCTGCCGGGCGCCTTCGTCGTGGTCGGCGACACCGTCGATGCGGCAAAGGAGAAACGCGCATTGCTGGACAGCATGGTGCATGACGACAGTGCGATCGCGTCGCTTTCCGTCATTCTCGGCGTCGACGCCTCGGGCTTCGACCCAGACGGCCAATTGCCCGCGCTTCCCGAAACCAATGCGAGCAAGAGCGGCCAGCAGCGCATCGTCGATTACGCGGCCGCGACCAAATCCACCGTGCGCCAGCTTGCGCAGCGCGTCGGCGGCTATGGCGGGCTGTCGTTCGTCGGCACGCCGCAGACCATCGCCGACCAGATGGAGGAATGGCTGACTGCTGAAGGCTGCGACGGCTTCAACATCATGTTCCCGTTCCTGCCGGCGGGGCTCGACGATTTCGTCGACCTCGTCGTGCCGGAGCTGCAACGACGCGGCATCTTCCGCACGGAATACGAAGGCACGACGTTGCGCGAAAATCTCGGCCTGCCGCGGCCGAACAACCGATTTTTCTGAAACCTTGCGAATTGCGCGAATTCCCGCGCAATTCAACGCTTTTCCGCGCGCCCTGAACCTTGACTTTGAGGCGGTGGAAGCTAGGTTGCGCGCAAATGGGAGCTGCGCTCCGTCCTCACAGACTCCGTTCTCACATCGAGGCTCCGACATGGCCAAAGCGGTCACCATCAAGGTCAAGCTCGTCTCCACCGCCGACACCGGCTTTTATTACGTGGCGAAGAAGAACTCGCGCACCATGACCGACAAGATGGTCAAGAAGAAGTACGATCCGGTCGCGCGCAAGCACGTCGAATTCAAGGAATCCAAGATCAAGTGAGCTGATCTTCGGAGTGCTGGATTTAAGCGGGACCGTTCGGGTCCCGTTTTTGTCGAGCTCATCCGCAAGCCAAGCGCAATTGCGCGCCAGGACCGGGCTACCCAGTATTCCGCTCCGTCAGTGTGTAACTCAGGCGCCTGCGTACACTCCGATCCCCGCATGCGCGTGGATGACAGCCGCGTTTGTGAGCGGCTCGGCATGCTCTCCGCAGCAGCCGTCCCTACGCCGCCGCCGCTGCGACGACGCGGTTGCGGCCGTCATGCTTGGCGCGGTACAGCGCGGTGTCGGCGCGCTTGAGAAGATCGGCGACGGGTTCGCCTTTCTTCTCCAGCGTCGACAGCCCGATCGAGATCGTGACTTCGATGCGCCGCGTGCCCTTTTCGATCGCAAACGGTTCGGCCGCGATCGACCGCCGCAGCCGCTCGGCGACCATGCCGGCGACGTTGACGTCGGTTTCCGGCATCACGATCACGAACTCCTCGCCGCCGTAGCGGCAGGCGAGATCGATGCCGCGGATCGACTTGCGCATCCGCACCGCGAATTCGCGCAGCACGTCGTCGCCGGCGTCGTGGCCATAGGAATCGTTGATCGACTTGAAGAAGTCGATGTCGAGCATCATCAGCGCCAGCGGCCTGCCGCGCGTCGAGGCCTGTTCGGCGAGCGTGCCGAGATGGCTTTCCATGTAGCGGCGGTTATGCAGCCCGGTCAGGCCGTCGGTGATCGCCATCTCGATCGAATGCTGGACGTTGTCGCGCAGATGATCGGTATAACGCCGCCGCCTGATCTGGGTGCGCGCCCGCGCCAGCAATTCGTTCTTGTCGACCGGGCGCATCAGGTAGTCGTTGACGCCGATCTCGAGCCCGCGCAGCAGCCGCGCACCGCTGTCGGCTTCCGCAATCGCCAGGATCGGCAATTGCCGGGTGCGGTCGAGCGAACGCGCCTGGCTGCACAGCCGCAGCCCGTCGAAATTCTCCAGCCCCAGCGACACGATCATCAAGTCGTAATTGCCCTCGGCGGCATGAAACAGTGCATCCGCGGGGTTGGGCTCGACGTCGACGGCGTGCTCGGCGCTCAGCACCGGCGCGAACCGTTCATAGGACGACGGCCGGTCGTCGACCAGCAGGATGCGCCCGCCCTTGCCGTCGTCGGCCACCGCGTCGCGCTCCGGCACCTGCACGCCGATCTCGAGCGAGGTGATGGCGCGCATCCGCAGTTCGTCGGTCATCATCTTCAGGCGCGTCAGCGAACGCACCCGCGCGATCAGCACGACGTCGGACACCGGCTTGGTGAGAAAATCGTCGGCGCCGGCCTCGAGCCCACGGACGCGGTCGGCGGGGCTGTCGAGAGCCGTCACCATCACCACCGGGATGAAATGCGTTTTGGGATTGGCCTTCAGTCGGCGGCACACCTCGAAGCCGTCCATGTCCGGCATCATCACGTCGAGCAGGATGATGTCGCATTCGGCGCGCGCGCACATCTGCAGCGCCTGCGCACCGTTGCTCGCGGTCAGCACGTCGAAATATTCGGCCGACAGCCGCGCTTCCAGAAGCTTGACGTTCGCGGCGATATCGTCGACCACCAAAATTCGCGCGGACATCGAAATCCCCTACCCGATAAACCGGCGAACGGTTTCGATGAACTTGCCGACCGAAATCGGCTTCGACAGATACGCTTCGCAGCCGCCTTCGCGAATCCGCTCCTCGTCGCCCTTCATCGCGAACGCCGTCACCGCGACCACCGGAATGGCGCGCAGTTCCGGATCGTCCTTGATCCAGCGTGTCACCTCGAGGCCGGAAACCTGCGGCAATTGGATGTCCATCAGAATGAGATCGGGGCGAAGCTTTCGTACCAGATCGAGTGCTTCGAATCCGTTACTGGTGCCCGCGGTCTGGTAGCCATGGGCTTCCAGCAGGTCGCGAAAGAGCTTCATGTTGAGCTCATTGTCTTCCACGATGAGGACGGTTTTTGCCATCCCGCCCTCCAATCCCGATCTATGCCCGGCACGCGGCCAGCGATAGCGTTCGCCACGCCGCAGTGACTCGGGCATGGTCATTCAAAATAGAGACGATAAGTTACGGAAAGGCAAATATGGCGAATGAAGAAACACTCGCACAACACCCGCCAAGTTGCTGAAATCGTGGCAATTCAGGCGCTTTCCTTCGTGGCGGGAGAACCCGAGCGGCTGGGCCTTTTCCTGGCCGAAAGCGGGCTTGGTCCGGAGACCTTGCGCTCCGCCGCGCAGGATCCGCAATTCCTCGCCAGCGTACTCGATTTCGTGCTGCGCGACGACGACACGGTGAAGGCATTCGCCGCGGCCTCGCGGCTCGATCCGGCCAATGTCGCAGCCGCCCGGCAGGCGCTCGACGAATCGCCGAAGGAGTGACGCGCGGTGACCGCGGACGATGCTTCGGGAGACGGACCGCGCTGTTTCTGCCGCGACTGTCTCGCCGATTGTGACGGCGCCGCACGGCGCTGCGCGGCCTGCGGCTCGCCGCGTCTGGTGCGGCATCGCGCGCTGGCGTCGCTGAACTTGGCGCATATCGATTGCGACGCGTTCTACGCGGCCGTCGAGAAGCGCGACGATCCGGCGATCGCCGACCGGCCGGTGATCATCGGCGGCGGCAAGCGCGGCGTGGTCTCGGCCGCCTGCTACATCGCGCGCATCGACGGCGTGCGCTCGGCGATGCCGATGTTCAAGGCGCTGGCGCTCTGCCCGCAAGCCGCCGTGGTACGGCCCGACATGGCGAAGTACGTCCGCGTCGGCCGCGAGGTCAGACACGCGATGCAGGCGCTGACGCCGCTGGTCGAGCCGCTGTCGATCGACGAGGCGTTCCTCGATCTGTCGGGCACCGAACGCGTGCACGGCATGATCGCGGCCAAGGTGCTGGCGCGATTTGCGCGCGAGGTGGAGCGCGACCTCGGCATCACGGTGTCGGTCGGGCTCTCGGTCAACAAGTTCCTGGCGAAGATCGCCTCCGATCTCGACAAGCCGCGCGGCTTTGCCGCCATCGATCAGGACGAGGCGCGCGCGCTGCTGGCAGGCAGGCCGGTCGGCTTCATCTTCGGCGTCGGGCCGGCAGCGCAGGAACGGCTCGCGCAACGCGGCTTTCGCACCATCGCCGACCTGCAGCGCGCCGACGAGACCGAGCTGATGAAACAGCTCGGCGGCGAAGGCCGGCGGCTGTGGCGGCTTTCGCGCGGCATGGACGAGCGCAAGGTGACGCCGGACCGCGGCGCCAAGACCATCTCGAACGAAACCACCTTCGAGACCGATCTTCGCGACCTCGCGGCGCTAGAAAGAATTTTGTGGCGGCTGTCGGAGAAGGTCTCGACGCGGCTGAAACACGGCGGCCTCGCCGGCACCACCGTAACGCTGAAACTGAAGACCGCGGATTTCCGACAACGCACCCGCTCGCAATCGATCCACGCCCCGACCCAGCTTGCAAATCGGATTTTCGCGATCTCGCGCGACATGCTGGCCAGGGAGATCGACGGCACCGCCTTCCGGCTGATGGGCACCGGCGTCAGCGCGCTGCAGCCGGAGGGCGCGGGGGACAGCGACATGCTCGACCGCCGCTCCGCGGACGCCGAGCGCGCGATGGACGATCTGCGCAAGAAGTTCGGCAGCGCCGCGGTGATCCGCGGGATCGCCTATGACGGGCCGGAGACGCCGCGGCAATGACGGGGCGTGCTGCGGCCGATTTGCGGGCGATTCCGCCGAAACCGCCGGCCGCAGCTATCTCGGCTTGCAGGGCTTGGCGTCCTTGACGTCGAACTTGCCCATCGCGCCGGCGATGACGAAATCGTTGTAGTCGAGCACCAGCGCGCGCGACACGCCGTTCTCGTACAGTTCGAACGACATCGCATAGGCCGGGGTCTGCTCGCCGCTATCGGCCTTGGCGTCGCGGTCGTAATAGCTCACCGTCACCGGCCACCGCGTCAGCGTTTTCATCGCCTCCGCGGTGATCGAGGGATCGGGCGTAGCGACGCTGCGCTCGCCGGCGATCGGCGCGCCGATCACGGTCAGCGTGTTGTAGACCTTCTCGCCATTGTCGGAGCCGTCATAGACCGGCAGCTCCAGCAGCGACTTTCCGTCGCGCGCAGCCGCGATGATGCGGTGGATCTGCTCGGTCGGAAACACCGTGCCGCCGTCGAGCGTGAAGGTCTTGGCGACCGGCCGCTTCAGCTTGACGGTGACGTGGTCGCCGGTGCGCTCGGCGACGCCGTCGACTTCGCTTGAGTCCTCGTCGTTCATGCGGGTGTCGATCTTGAAGCGGTAGCTCTTGCCGTCACCGTCTTCCCAACTGGTCGAACGCAGATCGCTCAGCGTATTCTTGCCCTCGCCGCTGTCGAGCTCCGACACCTGCCGGAAGTCCGATGTGTAGCCCTCGCAGACGCTGCCGGTGAAATTGTACAGGATGCGGCCGCGCACGGCGTTGATCGACGCGTTGCCGCGCGATTTCACCAGGCTGAGTTCGTACAGCGCCTGGTGCGACAAGAACGGGGCGTTCGCCGCGGCCTGCGCCGACGAGATCGCGCCGGACAACGCGACCGCGATCGCGGCGGCGACAGCCAGCGACGCGGCACGCAGTGGGAAGGTCTGAAATGAAATGCGCATCGAGGTCTCCTCGGAGCAAGCGGAGACAGCATAAGTGTTACGCCGATGCGTCGCAACTAAGGCTTCGATGGCGGGGAACCGCCGGCTTGCAAGTCCCGGCACAATCGGCGAAACAGGCGCCCGCGCCCCACGGACTGGAACGGGCGGGCGAACTTCATTCGCATCAGCGGGGACGGACATGACGGGATCGATCGAGCAGAAACTGGCGGCGCAAGGCATCGCGCTGCACGAGCCCGCGAGCCCGACCGCCAATTACGTCGGCTTCGTGCGCACCGGA
The DNA here is from genome assembly GCA_964249215.1 of uncultured Rhodopseudomonas sp. Classification (GTDB taxonomy): domain Bacteria; phylum Pseudomonadota; class Alphaproteobacteria; order Rhizobiales; family Xanthobacteraceae; genus CAXUBE01. The sequence goes on from CAXUBE010000013.1 coordinate 9,965, forward strand.
AATCTGTTGGCGATCTCCGGACAGATCTGCGTCGACGCGCAGGGCAAGCTGATCGCCAAGGGCAAGCTCGGCGCCGGCGTCGGCATCGAACAGGGCAGCGCCGCGGCGCGCGGCTGCGGCATCAACCTGCTGGCGCAGTTGAAGGCGGCGCTGGGCGATCTCGACAAGGTGGTGCGCGTCGTTCGGCTCGGCGGCTTCATCAATTCCACGCCGGATTTCACCGACGGCCCGAAGGTCATGAACGGCGCGTCCGACCTGATGGTCGCGGTGTTCGGCGACAAGGGCCGCCACGCCCGCACCACGATCGGCGTCGCGTCGCTGCCGGCCGACGCCGCCGTCGAGGTCGAAGGCCTGTTCGAGGTCGCGTGATCGATGCGCGCTCCGGCCTGGCTCACCGCGCGGCCGGTCGCGCATCGCGGCCTGCATGATGCCTCCAACGGCGTCGTCGAAAACATGCCCGGCGCCGTCGGCGCCGCGGTGGCGGCCGATTTCAGCATCGAGGTCGACCTGCAGCTCACCGCCGACGGCGAGGCCATGGTGCATCATGACGACATGCTCGGCCGGCTCGCCGAAGGCGACGCGCCGCTGTCGTCGCTGTCCGCGGCTGAACTGAAGCGGGTTCCGTTCAAGGCCACGCCGGAGCGGATGATGACGCTGGACGACCTCTGCGCGCTGGTAAACGGGCGCGTGCCGCTGCTGCTGGAAGTGAAAAGCCGCTTCGACGGCGACCGCAAGCTGGTCCGCCGGGTCGCGCAAGTGCTGCAATCCTATTCCGGCCCGGTCGCCGCGATGTCGTTCGACCCGGACCAGGTGCTGGCGCTGCGCGAGATCGCACCGAAGCTCGTGCGCGGGATCGTCGCGCAACGCAGCTACGACGACGCCGACTGGGCGAGACTCACGCCGGCGCAGCAGGATGGCATGCTGTTCCTCAGGCACGGCTTCCGCACCCGGCCGGATTTCGTCGCCTTCTGGGTGAACCAACTGCCGGCGCCGGCGCCATGGATCGCGCGCCATGTGTTCGGGTGCGCGCTGCTGGCCTGGACCGTGCGCAGCCCGGAACAACGCCGGCGCGCGGCGCGCTTCGCCGACCAGATGATTTTCGAAGGCTTTCACCCCGATGCGGGACGCCCTTGAAGTGGCGCGCGAAATGCACGATTTTGTCGTGATGGCCTTGCTTGCAGTGACCGCCGCGGCGACCGGCACGATCGATTGATGACCGCGACTGACATCGTGCTCGAGGCGGTCTCGTCGGTCGATCAGATCGCGGCCGCAGATTGGGACGCCTGCGCCGGCGCCCAAACTCCGCCGATCGGCGACGCGCCCTCCGCGCGCAATTCATGCGCGGTCTCGGCAGCCGCGTACAATCCGTTCATATCGCACGCGTTTTTCAGCGCGCTCGAGGCCTCGAAGTCGGCCTGTGCGCGCACCGGCTGGGGGCCGCGGCATCTGGTGGCGAAAAGCGGCGGCCAAGTCGTCGGCGTGGTTCCGGCGTATCTGAAATCGCATTCGCAGGGCGAATACGTGTTCGATCGCGGCTGGGCCGACGCCTATGAGCGCGCCGGAGGCCGCTATTATCCGAAGCTGCAGGTCTCGGTGCCGTTCACGCCGGCGACCGGACCGCGGCTGTTGATCCGCGACGGCACGGATGCCTCGCGCGTCAGCGCGGCCCTCGCGGGCGGGCTGGTGGCGCTGTGCGAAGCCACCGAGGCGTCGTCCGCGCATGTGACCTTCGCGCGCGAAAGCGAGTGGAGTTTCCTTACCGGCCACGGCTTCCTGCAACGCACCGATCAGCAGTTTCACTGGCACAATACCGGCTACAGCGGCTTCGACGATTTCATCGGCACCATGGCCTCGCGCCACCGCAAGGCGATCAAGCGCGAGCGCCGCGACGCGGTCGCGAACGGCATCACCATCCACCGCCTCACCGGGGCCGACATCACCGAAGACGCGTGGGACGCCTTCTTCGAGTTCTACATGGAGACCGGCTCGCGGAAATGGGGCCGGCCGTATCTCACCCGCGCCTTCTACACGCTGATCGGCCAGAACATGAGCGACGACGTGCTGCTGGTGATGGCAAAGCGCGGGGGCCGCTGGATCGCCGGCGCGATCAACTTCATCGGCGGCGACACGCTGTTCGGCCGGCACTGGGGCGCGAGCGAGCATCATCCGTTCCTGCATTTCGAGGTCTGCTATTACCAGGCAATCGATTTTGCGATCGCGCGCAAGCTGAAGACCGTCGAAGCCGGCGCGCAGGGCGAACACAAGATCGCCCGCGGCTACCTCCCGCAGACGACCTACTCCGCGCATTATATCGCCGATCCGGCGCTGCGCCGCGCCGTCGGCGACTATCTCAAGCAGGAGCGCCGCTATGTCGCGCAGGCAGTCGCCGAATTGACCGAGGCCGGTCCGTTCCGCAAAAGCGAGCCCGACGCGGCATCTTGACCGCCGGAAACACGACCGCATCGATCCGCCGATCATCCGGAGCAGCCATGACCGCCTATGACGATAACAATATCTTCGCGAAAATCCTGCGCGGCGAATTCCCCTGCTGCAAGGTCTACGAGAACGACCACGTGCTTGCGTTTCTCGACATCATGCCGCGCGCGCCGGGTCATACGCTGGTGATCCCGAAGGCGCCGGCGCGCAACATCCTCGATATTTCCGCGGACGATTTCGCCCATGTCGCGCGCGGCGCGCACCGGATCGCGCGCGCGGCGAAATCGGCGTTCGACGCCGACGGCGTAACCGTGCAGCAATTCAGCGAGGCCGCCGGCGGACAGGTGGTGTTTCATCTGCACATGCACGTCATGCCGCGCCATGACGGCGTGGCGCTGCTGCCACCGGCCACCCGAAAGGAAGACGTGAAGGTGCTGGAAGACAACGCCACGAAATTGATCGCGGCGCTGAGGGACGCGCAATGAAAATTCCCTCCGCTGCAAGGGAGAGGCGACAAGATCACTCCGTCTGGAAATCACCGGGCTGCGGCGGTGCCAATGGCGTGAACTGACAGCGGTCCGGCTTGAGATCGAGCAGCGGCGTTTGATCGAGGCAGTCCAGGCCGCGCACCAAGACGGTCGCGCCTTCGATGCCGACGAGCTTGACCATCGAGGTGCCCAGCGGATTGGGACGAACCGGTGAGCGCAATGAAAAAGTGCCGCGCCCCGCGCCGTCGTTCTTCGGACTCTGCAGCACGAGATCGCGGCGCGACAGATGCAGCCAGTAGATCACCTCGAGAATGGAATAGAGATCGAGCCCCTGCAAGGCGGGCGTCCACGGTTCGAAAATTTCGAGACGGCAAACCGGACCGTCGAGACGGCCTTGCCGCGGCGTTTCCAGGCGCGAGGTCCATGGCGTGCGGATGCGGCCGATGAAGACGAGGCCGGCGTCACGTGCTTCCGGCGGCTCGACGGCGATTTCGCCGGCGCGGACTTCGCTCTCACGGACCATTTCGCTCATTCCAGCTGTCAGCCCAGCCACCATTTGCCGGCGAGCATAACGACCTCGCCGCTGACGACGCCAGCGAAGATCGATCTGCGTGTCGCAACAAACACCGCGATTCCGGCAGTTACCGCGCCGTAACGCAAAAATCCCGGCACGCTCGCCAACGCGCCGGGCGGATCGACCACGATCTGCGCGATGACGCCGGCGAGAATCGCGGTGGCGATGGCGCGAACCCACACCAGCAGTTCGGAGCTTTCGTCGATGCCGCCGCCGAGCCAAACTCCCAGCATGCGCCAAACTTCGTTCGGTAGAAACCCGGCGAAGAATAACACCAGCAGCGCATGCCAGTCGCCAATGAAATCGCTCATACGCGCGCCTGCCAGCGATGCACACCGTAAGCAATCGTGCCCGCCGACACACCGCTGATCAGAATGTCGACCTCGGTATGCAACATCGCGACCAGCGGATATAGCGCGAGGCCCAGGATCAGAGCCACGACGTCGGCGAGTTCCCGGCAATTGCGCGCGGTCGAGAACAGGAAGGCCAGAGGCGTCAGCAATAGAATCGCAGCACCGAACAGTTCCGGCAGTTTGGCGGCGAGGCCGAAGCCGATCATGGTTGCGACCAGACAGACCGATATCAATCCGCTGCCAAGCCCATGAATGAAAGCGACGCGTGATTCGCGCGGCACATGCGGCAGCAGACGGACACATTCCACCCACAAGGTGACCGCGACGAAGTGCGCAGCCAGCACCAATTGCCGCCGCTTCGTTTGCGGCGTCCGCAGCATCGGCAGCACGGACACCACCATGGGGAGCAGCCGAATCGCGCTGACGGTAACGGCGATGGCCGCCTGCAAGGCTGTCGCGCCGGATCCCAGCGTAGAGATCAGAATGATCTGCGCCGGTCCTGCCCAGACGAAGACGGTGCTCGCCAAGGCCCATCCCAGACTGAAATGCGTGTCGTGCGCCAGCGCGCCGATGCCGAGATAAGTTGCGAACAGCACAAGGGTCAGAACCGTCGAGCCGACCGCAAGCAGTCCCCGCGCAAACGCGCGCGGGTAGCCAATCGGTTCAAGAGTGTCGGCAGCAGGAAAAGACACGGTCATCCGAAAAGTCGCAAGGCGTGCCGAATAACGTGCAGAAACCGATCGCAGTCAACCGGCCGGGGCTTCACACCAGCCCTGCAACGAACCGATCAGCCCTTTCCATTACCGTTTCGCAGCACGATGCAGGCGCCATTGGCCCGGCGGATGCGGCCGCAGAGTTCGTCGGCCACCGCGCGCGTCTCGGTGCCTATTCGCACCTGATAGAACTGCCGCGTGCCCCGGCTGCGAAACAGCGAACTCAGCAGGCTCGGATCGCGGTCGCCGATCACCGGCTGCAGCCGCGTCATGGCGCGGGCATACGAGGCCAGCGCGCGGTCGCGGTTGAAGCCGGCGGCAAGCTGCACGCCCCATGGCTGATCGGCGCCGAGCTTCACACGCTGCGCGAGCTGCGTGACGAACGGGCCGGGCACACGCGTCAGCAGCGCCATCAATTCGCGGCAGCTCGACGCCGGCGGCGCCGGCACGGCGTTGCGGCCCTGCGCGGCCCAGTCGTCGACCGAGGCGCCGGTAATCACGTAGACGTAGTTGCGGGTCTGCTGCGGCATATAGCCAGTCCCCGCGAGCCATTCCTGCACGCGGCGCGGCCCGGCATTGTAGGCGGCGGCCGCCAGACCGAGATTGCCGAATTGCGCGCGCAGCTCGCCGAGAAACTGCGCGGATTTCGGCAGCGCCTGCACCGGATCGAACGGATCCAGCAGGTTGCGCTCGCTCGCGGTGCCGGGCATGAATTGCGCGATGCCGAGCGCGCGCCGCCCGCCGCGCGTCGGCGGGCCGACCGCATCGGCCTGAAACCGGCTTTCCTGCCAGATCACGCGGGCGAAGAATTCCAGCGGCAGATCATGCGCGCGCGCCGCGGATTCGATCATCAGGCAGACCGCCTCGCGGGTGTCGCCGACCGGCGGCGGCGCGGCGGGCGGCGGCGCAGATTCGTTGATGGTCGCGGGCGGCGCGTCGGGTCCATCATCGGCGACGGCAATGGCAATGGCGTCCAAGCCGGTGACCATCGCGAGCACCAGCGGCATCCACAGCGCGCCGGGTCGCGTGATCGTCGACACGTCGCGCCGCCGGATGCACCGCATTGTCGGTTTCCCCAAGCGGCTTGATTCAGGTTAATGCCGGTTGCGCGTCGGGCGCGTCTTCCCTCGGACGACTACCAGGCTACTATCGGACTTTCACAGCAATTCGGAGGACTTGGGAAGCGCCATGATCGATCGTCGCGACATTCCACGGGACAAGGTGATCTTCGGCGGCTCCGCGGCGGTCAACGAGCGCGGCTCGACGCGCGACTGCGTGGCGCGAAATATGTCGACCTCCGGCGCAAGCGTTGAATTCGGCAGCACCGCCGGCCTGCCCGGCGAGATGGAGCTGACGGTCCCGCGCAAGGGCCGCTCGTTTACGGGCAGGATCATCTGGATGCGGGACAACATGGTCGGCGTCGCGTTCCGCGACAATGCCGCGGATGCATCCGATCTCGGCGAACGCCTGCGCAGGAGCGAAAAGAAAAAGCGCGAGCTGCAGCGCCGCATCAAGATGCTGCTCGGCGAAAGCTGATCCTGTACCGGGCAAGGGTCCCGGCGGAACAATTGCGCCGGTCGCGCAATGCACTAAAAGCTCCCGACGAGACCAGGCCGGACCGGCCATGGACGCGGGACATCCATGAGCAATCTTGTTTTCCGGGCCTGCGATGCGCTGGCAAGCATGGCGCAGACGTCGCCGCACCGGCTGATGATCTGGATCCTTTGCGTCTACGGCGCGCTGTGGTTTCTGGCATCGACGGCCTTCCCGGCGATGCCGTTCGACAGCTACGAGATGTTCGTGTTCGGCAGGGACATGCAGTGGGGCTACTGGAAGCACCCGCCGCTCGAGCCGTGGCTGACCGAGATCGCGTATCGCGCGACCGGCCACTGGATCCAGTCGCATTTCGTGCTTGCGACCGGCTCGATCCTGGTGACGCTGTATTTCGTCTGGCTGATCGGGGTCGCAACCATCGGCGGCAGCGGCGCGCTGCTCGCGGTCGCGCTGACGATCCCGATCTATTATTTCGGTCCGCCGGTCACGATGTACAGCCACAATGTCGGCCAACTCCCGATCTGGGCGGCGACGATCTACATCTACCGCAAGGCGGTGCTGGACAATTCGCGTCTGCAATGGCTGCTGCTCGGCGTCGCCGCGGCGGTGCTGATGTATTCGAAATATGCCGGCGCGCTGCTGCTTGCCGTGCTGGCGCTGCATCTGCTGCTGACGCCGCAGGGCCGCGCGCGGTTTTCGACCGGCGGGCCATGGATCGCAGCCGTGACCGGCTTCCTGATCCTGCTGCCGAACCTGATCTGGCTGGTGCAGAACGACTTCTCGCCCTTTACGTTTGCATTCGACCGGCCGCCGGCGACCGGCGTCACCGAGCGCGCCGTCGAGGCGGTGAAGTTTCTCGTCTCCCAGATCGGTTATCACGCCGGCATGATCGTGCTCGCGCTGATCGCGGCGACGCCCCGGATTCCGCTGCAAGGCGCGCCGGTCGAGATCGCGCGCGACGAAGCAACCGCGTTCGACCGCTCGCTGATCCTTGCGTCCGCGCTGCTGCCGATGCTGACCATCAGCGCGGTGACGTTCGTCGAGGGCGTGCGGCAGCGGCCGGAGATCGGCGGATCGCTTGTGGCGTTGTCGGGGCTCGCGATGGTGATGCTGCTGCCGCGGCGGATCGTGGTCCGCGCGCCGCGGCTTGCGACCTCGTTGTGGCTCGCGGTGCTGATCGGCCTGCCGATCGGGCACGTCGCCCTCAACTATGCCAAGGCCAGCGGCAACGGACGGATGCCCGCGCAGATGCTGCCGGCGCGCGCGGTGTCGGCGGCGATGCAGGAGGTCTGGCGCAGCCGAACCGACCGGCCGCTCGGGATCATCACCGGCGATTTCCTACCCGGCGGCATCGTCGCGCTGTATGCCTCGCCGCGGCCGTCGGTGTTCATCGACGCTGACTTTCGCAAGAGCCCGTGGATCACGCCGGAGCGGCTCGCGCAATCCGGCACGCTGGTGGTGTGGTCGGGCGACGAGTTTCCGCTCACCAACGAGCTACCCGAGCCCTACCGCGCCGCGCTTGCCGGCATCGCGGCCGACGGCGATTTCGGCACCGCCACGGTGCCGGCCGGCTACGGCAGGAGCATCGTGTATGGCTGGGCGGTGCTGCCGCCCGCGGCGCGTTAGCGCCAAAGCTTGACTCAACGTAAAAGACCGGCGGTTCCCCGCCGGCCTTTTTCATGCGTTCTTCATTCATGCGTGCGCCGCGCAGGGTCGGTCGCATGTGGCGCGGCGCTCGATTGCCGCGCGCCGCGGCTCAGACTTTGACCAGCGGTTCCTTGGCCGGACCTTTCGGCCCACCGGCACCGGACTTCGGCTTGCGTGCCGAGCTCCGGCGGCCGGGCAGTTTGTCCGGTTTCGGCGTGATCGGTCCGTCGAGATATTCGAAGCCGATCTTTTCGAGGTCGACGCTCGCGAGCGATTCGTCCTTGACCAGGACAACGCGGACGTGACCGCCGCCCTTGAGGCTGCCGAACAGCACCTCGTCGGCGAGCGGCTTCTTGATGTGCTCCTGGATCACGCGGGCCATCGGCCGCGCGCCCATCTGCTCGTCGTAACCATGCTGCACCAGCCAGGCCTTGGCGGGCTCGGACAGTTCGATGGTGACGTCGCGATCCGCCAATTGGGCCTCGAGCTGCAGCACGAACTTCTCGACCACCATGCCGATCACATCCGGGTTCAGATGCGCGAACGACACGATCGCGTCGAGCCGGTTGCGGAATTCCGGCGCGAATTGCCGGTTGATCGCCTCGTGGTCGTCGCCTTCCCGCTTGTTGCGGGTGAAGCCGAACGCCTGCCGCGCGAGGTCGGCGGCGCCGGCGTTGGTGGTCATGATCAGAATCACGTTGCGGAAGTTGACCTGCTTGCCGTTGTGATCGGTGAGCCGGCCGTGATCCATGATCTGCAGCAAGACGTTGTAAAGATCGGGATGCGCCTTCTCAATTTCGTCGAGCAGCACCACGCAATGCGGATGTTGGTCGACGCCGTCGGTCAGAAGGCCGCCCTGGTCGAATCCGACATAGCCGGGAGGCGCGCCGATCAGCCGCGACACGGTGTGGCGCTCCATATATTCGGACATGTCGAAGCGGATCAGTTCAACGCCCAGCGAGGACGCCAGTTGCTTGGCGACTTCGGTCTTGCCGACGCCGGTCGGACCCGAAAACAGATACGAGCCGATCGGCTTTTCCGGTTCGCGCAAACCGGCGCGGGCAAGCTTGATCGACGCGGCCAGCGCCTCGATCGCCTTGTCCTGTCCGAACACCACGCGCTTGAGCGTGGTTTCGAGATGCTTCAGCACCTCGGCATCGTCTTTCGACACGCTCTTGGGCGGGATCCGCGCCATGGTGGCGATCGTGGTTTCGATTTCCTTGATGCCGATGGTCTTCTTGCGCCTGTTTTCCGAAACCAGCATCTGCGCCGCGCCGGATTCGTCGATCACGTCGATCGCCTTGTCCGGCAATTTGCGGTCGTGGATGTAGCGCGACGACAATTGCACGGCCGCCTCGATCGCCTCGGCGGTATATTTCAGCTTGTGATAGTCCTCGAAATACGGCTTCAGCCCCTTGAGAATCGCGATCGCGTCCTCGACGGTCGGTTCGTTGACATCGATCTTCTGGAACCGGCGCACCAAAGCGCGGTCCTTCTCGAAATGCTGGCGGTACTCCTTGTACGTCGTGGAGCCCATGCAGCGGATCGTGCCCGAAGCCAGTGCAGGCTTGAGCAGATTCGAGGCGTCCATCGCACCGCCGGAGGTGGCGCCGGCGCCGATCACGGTGTGGATCTCGTCGATAAACAGAATCGCGTTGGGGTGCGCTTCGAGTTCCTTGAGCACCTGCTTCAGCCGCTCCTCGAAGTCGCCGCGATAGCGCGTGCCGGCCAGCAGCGTGCCCATGTCGAGCGAGAACACCGTGGCGGCGGCGAGCACTTCCGGCACTTCGCTGTCCACGATGCGCTTGGCGAGACCTTCGGCGATCGCGGTCTTGCCGACGCCGGCTTCGCCGACGAACAGCGGATTGTTCTTCTGGCGGCGGCACAGCACCTGGATCGCGCGATTGATCTCGGCCGAGCGGCCGATCACCGGGTCGATCTTGCCGTCGCGCGCCTTCTTGTTCAGGTTCACGCAATAGGTATCGAGCGCGTCACCCTTCTTCTTGGCGTCGTCGCCGCCCTTGGCTTCGGTCTCTTCATCGACGCCGCGCACCGGGCGGGCCTCGGAGACTCCCGGCCTCTTGGCGATGCCGTGGCTGATGTAATTCACCGCGTCGTAGCGGGTCATGTCCTGCTCCTGCAGGAAATAGGCAGCGTGGCTCTCGCGTTCGGCGAAGATCGCGATCAGGACGTTGGCGCCGGTCACCTCTTCGCGACCCGACGACTGCACGTGGATCACCGCGCGCTGGATTACGCGCTGAAATCCGGCCGTCGGCTTGGCGTCGTCAGCGCCGTCCGTCACCAGATTTTCGAATTCGGTTTCGAGATAATTGACGAGACTGGTGCGCAGCTTGTCGAGATCGACGCTGCAGGCCCGCATCACGGCCGCGGCATCGGAATCGTCCACCAGCGACAACAGCAGATGTTCGAGGGTGGCGTATTGGTGGTGGCGCTCGTTGGCGATCGCCAGGGCACGGTGCAGGGATTGTTCAAGGCTCTGGGAAAATGTCGGCATTCGCGTCCTCTGTGTCCCCCGACCATCATGATCGCCGCTGCTCAATCAGGCAACAACAACCTTTTGCTCATATAGTGCTTGGACCTCATCGCAAAAGACCGGGTTCCGCGCCGTTGCCGCGAGCAGACCGGGGCAAGACCTGCCGTTCAGATCGATGCAAGTCCCGTTCCGAATCCAGACAGGCGGCCGAGGCTACTTCTTTTCCATCACGCATTGCAAAGGATGCTGATGCTTGCGGGCGAAATCCATTACCTGCGTGACCTTGGTCTCGGCGATCTCATGGGTGAAGACGCCGCACTCGCCGATGCCGTGATGATGAACGTGCAGCATCACCTGAGTCGCGGCCTCGACATCCATCTGAAAGAACTTCTCCAGCACGTGCACGACGAATTCCATCGGCGTGTAGTCGTCATTCAAGATCAGCACGCGATAGAGGTTGGGACGTTTGGTCTTCGGCTTGACCTTGGTGATGACAGACGTCGACGGATTGCCGCCGCCGGAGCGGCCGCCCTCGTTGGCCATGCGCGGCTCGGACCAGACATCCGGCGCGCCGAGATTGAAGGATGAAAACGCTCGCGACATGGTCCAGATATTCGAGATTTCCGCCAAAACATCAACCGCGTGCAGCGACAGCCCATCACTGCCGCGCTGGTGACGCCACGCTGAGGACGTTTTGACGAGCAGCCCCACCACGTCCAATGAGTTGGACCGGGCAAATATGGGTCGTTGCGAGGATCGCCGCAAGCGCCGAAACGCGGAAAGCCGCTCGACTTGAAGGCCGTCGGGAACGCCGCCGCCGCTCCACGATGGTTAAACCGACATTGCCCGGAACCACCATTCCGTATCCGGCGCGTTAGATCGGATTTGACGATGACCGCAGCGAATGGAGCGGGAAATGCGGTTGCACGGCCATTCCCGAAGTTTCTCCGACCGGCTTTACCGCGCGTTTATCCGGGGTTCTCAAAACATGACGGCAATTGAGCCAAATTCGGATGACGATCATGAACGTTGCTTGCATCGTTGCGGATGTGCGGTCTTCGACGCGGCGCTTCCGCGCGGCCAAGGACGGCAACATCGCCGTGATTTTCGCCATCGCCTTGTTGCCGATTCTGAGCTTCATCGGCGCGGCCATCGATTATTCCCGCGCCAACAGCGCACGCACCTCGATGCAGGCGGCGCTGGATTCGGCGGCGCTGATGCTATCCAAGGACGATTCGGCCGGCAATCTGACCGCGTCCCAGCTCACCGCCAAGGCGCAGGCCTATTTCACCGCACTCTACAACAATTCCGAGGCGACCGGCGTGAACATCACCGCCGCCTACAGCAACTCGTCGTCGGGCGCCAAGATCGTGCTGACCGGTTCCGGGTCGATCGCGACGGACTTCATGAAGATCGCCGGAATCCCGAGCGTCACTTTCGGCACCAGTTCGACGACGACCTGGGGAACCACCAAGCTGCGCGTCGCGATGGCGCTCGACAACACCGGCTCGATGGCAGACGACGGCAAGATGCCGGCGTTGATCACCGCCTCGAAGAACCTGATCGATCAGTTGAGCGCATCCGCCTCGACCAATGGCGACGTCTATATCTCGATCGTGCCGTTCGCCAACGTGGTCAATCTCGGGACGAGCTACGTCAACAGCGGCTATATCGACTGGAGCCAGTGGTCGACCCGCGGCAGCATCGAGGAAGATTATAGCTGCGGTACGACCAACACCTCGCCGACCTATCAGAACGGCTACAACGGCATCATGAAGTGCGGCACGGCCAACAACAACACCACGCAGTGGAACGGCTGCGTGATGGACCGAGGAACCGCCTCGGGGCCCGGCACCGGTTCCGGACCGGACGTGGTGATCACGCCGCCGACGTCGGGCTCGGCGTATTATTTCCCGGCCGACCAGTCATCCTACTGTCCGGACAAGATCACGCCGTTGAGTTACAACTGGAGCAACCTGAAATCCTCGATCGACCAGATGTCGCCCAGCGGCGGCACCAATCAGCCGGTCGGCATGGTGTGGGCGTGGCAGACCCTGCAGCAGACCGCGCCGTTCAACGCGCCGGCGGAAGACCCGAACTACGTGTACAAGAAGGTCATCATCCTGCTGTCGGACGGCCTGAACACGATGGACCGCTGGTATGGCAATGGCAGCACCCAGTCGACCCAGGTCGACGCGCGGCAGAAGCTGCTGTGCGACAACATCAAGGCGGCCGGCGTGACGGTCTATACGATCCAGGTCAATACCGGCGGCGATCCGACCTCAAGCATCCTGAGCTATTGCGCGAGCGGGTCCGCCAACTTCTTCATGCTGACGACCGCGAGCCAGGTGATCTCGACCTTCAATTCGATCGGCACCTCGCTCTCCAAGCTGCGCATCTCGAAATAGCCGGCGGATCGGAAACGATGCAGGCCCGGCCCGATCGCGGGCCGGGCCTTTGCGTCTGCATCTGCGGCGGGTGACAGGCCGGCCATCGGCCGCGGTTCGGCCGATACCCGCGCGACCGATTCTTGTGCGGCGCACAATTTGATGCGAGAATCGCCTGTCGCGCGCAACGCTTGCTTAACCTTTTCGAAACCCGCCCCGCCTACCCTTGCAAGGGTCAAACCGTGCTATGGAATATGACGTGATCTCAGTTGCTTAGCCGCCACGTTCGGCTGGGCCTCATGGGCTGCCTGGCGATTTGGACGGCCAAGCCGCTTCGCTGTTGAAAAACAGACTGTACGTCGGGCTTAATTTTGCCTCACGAACCAGTGATTTAGTGAAAATCGGACGGGGACGTTCATGCATCGTAAAACTTCGGTTACCTCGCGCGGTTTGCGGGTGGGCGTCTTTGGTCTGGCCGCTGTGTCGGCAGCCGTCGTTTTCACCATCGATACGGCGGATGCGCGGCGGCACCACTATCGCCATGTCTCCCGGCACCACGTCGCCCGCGAAAGCTACAACCCCGCCTTCGCCTCTATCATCGTCGACGGCAATTCCGGCGCGGTCCTCACCTCGAACAATCCCGACGGTTCGCGGCACCCCGCTTCGCTCACCAAGATCATGACGCTGTATCTGCTGTTCGAGCGCCTCGAGTCCGGCAAGATGAAGCTGGACGACGAGATGGAGGTGTCCGAACACGCCTCCGAACAAGCCCCGACGAAACTGGGCTTGCGCCCCGGCCAGACGCTGCGCGTCGAGGACGCCATCAAGGGCCTCGTGACGCGGTCTGCCAACGACGCGGCCGTCGTGATCGCCGAATCGATCGGCGGGGATGAAGGCGATTTCGCCAAGCTGATGACCCGCAAGGCGCGCGCGCTCGGCATGAGCCGCACCGTGTATCGCAACGCGTCGGGACTTCCCGATGACGACCAGGTCACCACCGCGCGCGATCAGGCGACCCTCGGCCGCGCGATCCAGGATCGTTTTCCACGTTACTACCGCTACTTCTCGACCAGCGTTTTCAATTATCACGGCCATTCGATCCGCAACCACAACCGCCTGCTCGGCAATGTCGAGGGCGTGGACGGCATCAAGACAGGCTATACCCGCGCGTCCGGCTTCAACCTCGTGACGTCGATGCGGCGCGGCAACCGCCACCTTGTGGGCGTGGTGCTTGGCGGCCGCAGCGGCGGTTCGCGCGACGCCATCATGCGCAATCTGCTCGCGGAAAATCTCGAAAAGGCGTCGGCCAAGCGCACCGTCGCGGCGATCACCGAACGCAGCCCCTCGGAATCCGACGACGAGGTCGCCGAAGCCGCCGCGGCGTCGCGGCCGACCCAGATGACGCAAGTCAACGGCGCAATCCAGGTCGCGTCCGCCGCGCCGGAAGGCATGACGCCGGTGGCACGCCCGTCGGCTCCGGTGACCCGCTCGATGGCGTCGGCGGCAGAGCCGAGGCCGGAGCCAGGTCCGTTCAGCAGCGGCGCCATCCAGACTCAGCAGATCGCCGTGATCCCCGGTTCGTCCGAGCCGATGAAGCCGGTGCGGGTGAAGACGGTGCAGGTCAAGTCGGCGCCGATGCGGCTCGCATCGTCGGCCGGGACCGCGCAGTCAGCGCCGGGCGTCACCAGCAGCCTTTCGTCGCGGCGTCCGGAAGCTTCCGAGAGCTCCGGCGCGGCGTTGGCC
>CAXUBE010000014.1:0-24012 GCA_964249215.1 uncultured Rhodopseudomonas sp.
TCGCGCGCCAAATACTTGAATCGCCTCGCCAATCGCCGTGTAACAATCTGGGCCATATTGTTACAGTGAAAGTAATGTAATTATAAGTAGTTAAGCCGGTTTGTGCTATACCAATACACGGACTGACTACCATGCTCTACACGCCGGCTTTCAGAAAAAGCGCCTATGCGCTGACCACCGCCGCCGTTCTCGGGATGTCGGGGCTGTTTCCGCAGACCGCGCAGGCACTTACCATCCAAGAATGCAAAGGCCTCGCGGCCTTCGCAGGTGCTTATGTCCGTGAACAATCGAAGAGGACGTTTACGCGCGGCTTCCTCGACAGCGTGAAGGCATACATTGCACCGGATGGCAAAACACTCAGCTGCTCCGGAAAGACAATTGCCGTTTCCACCATCGATGACCTCGCGGGTTGGATCGGCATTGAAAACAATGCCCGTTCGGTCGGCATCAACGTTGGGCGGGACATTACGCTCGTATTGCAACCCGGAGCCGATCCGAAACTGCCGCAACTAATTGCGCAGCGTGATCGCAACATCGGTAAGCAGGCCTCGGCCGCTCCTTTATAACTTCAAAATTAGGCAAGCGTGGGTGACGCGGACTTCTTCGATGGGTCCGCCTTCGCGACTTTCGTCGGCTTCGTCGGTGCATCAGCGGGCGGCTTGGTGACCTCGGCAATTTTGGGCTTCGACTGCACTGGCGGAGTTTGTGTTGCACCCATATTATCAAGATCGGCAAATACCGATCCAAGCACATCCGGACTTGTTTGAGCGTTCGCAGACTTGACGACTCCTTTCGCCGCGGCAACTTGGTCTGCATCAGATGTCTTCGTCGGGCTTCCGCTTTTAAGTTCCGCCTTGATGTCGATATGCTGTTTCTTGAAAATGCGCTCCATACTGCGGCGCTTCTTTCTTATCTGTCGTCTTCTTGTATTGATCGCGCATCTGGTCTTCGATCTTTCGCGCGCCTTCCTTGTCGCCACGCTTGATCGCGGCAGCGTGTTGCGCGGCGCGGCTTGAGAAGTCCTTGCCCGCATCGGCCAAGGCGCGAACATCTTGCTTGTTGGTCCAGCCCAACTCCTTGGCGTATGGCAGGATCGCTTTCAGTTCGGCGGCTTTGTAACCTTCCTTCAACAACGCATTGTAGCTTGCGCCCAACGCGGCGCTCATCGGGCTCGCCGAGGACGATCCATCTCGAAGGTCGGCGTAACGACCGCCGTTGTTTCCGGCGAGACCATCGCGCATCGCTCCGTGCCCAGCCAATCCATGGAGCATCGTCGTAAATTTCTGCATCGCAGCGGGATCGAGCGGGTTGACGCCTGCCTTCAAGGCGTCGCGCTGAGCGGTGATGAGGCTCGCGAGATATTGATTCACCCCAGCGGCGGCGGAGGTCGCAAGCGGGCCGCTACCGGGGGTCATATTGGCAAGCTCGCGTGCCGGGATGCCGCGTGTCTCGCTCTTGACGTAATTACTGATGATGGCCGCAAGATCACCGCCGGGGCTCGGAAACCCGGCGGCATAAAAAGCAGCTTCCACGGACTCCGATGCCTTCAAGTTGCGAATGCCGTCCTCGCTCTCGCTCATGCTGGCAAAGCGTTCGGTCATGCGGTCGGGGCTGGAAGGCGTCAGCATGGTCGCGCTCTCCGCTTGCGGGTGCGCGATTTCTTCGTTCCGCGGAGTGTGGCGTTGGGATCGATGGCCCGCGCCGCGTAATAGGCGTTCACCGCCTCGACCGGATCGGGCCATACCATCGGTTTTCTCAGATCGCGTTCAGAGCACATGGCCTTAAGAATCGTCGCGACCTGCTCGACGACATTGGCATCACGTATATCGCCATGTTCCACATCCGCCACCAATTGGAGAAGTCGCAACGTCGCGACCGCCTCAAGCCGGTTGCCGCCCCATAACTTGGTGCCTGTCGTGATCCAGCCTGTCTCGTGCGTGATGCCGTGGCCGAGAACGGTGTTGTCTACAAGAATGCGCAACGCAGGGCCTCTGCGCAGCATAAACCGCGCCGGAAGGGTCGCTATCGGCAAAAGGCTACGGGCGAGGACCCGCTTGTACGCGCGATCCAAACGTCGAAGATACTGTTTCATACTGCGCTCATTGCGCCCGACTCGACAATGATCGAGCATAGCACATGTGCCGCTTCAACCATGAACGTGAGCAATTAGCTGTCACTTACCGCGAATGACTGTACCCTCAATGAGCGATGACTTTATCTACCATCCGACTAATCGCGTGGTTCGCCTCAAGAACTTGACGTGCGCCTATTGCGGCGAGCGTGGCTCGAATGCCTCGCCGCTAACGGTTGAACATGTCATCGGCCGTCGCTTCGTGCCAAAAGGCTCACTCGCGGGCGGTTGGAATCTTATTCTGAATGCTTGCCGCGCATGCAACGCGGCGAAGTCCGACCTTGAAGATGACATTTCAGCGATAACGCTCCAACCCAATCTGCAAGACCGGCATGAAGACCCCGCGCTGGCGTCTGAGGCGGCACGCAAGGCTCAAAATGCCATGAGCCGCATGACGCGAAAACCAGTGGCCGACAGTCACGCTACAGATTCCGTCGAAGGCACAATCTTCGGAGCCGTCAAGTTCACGGCGAACTACGTCTCACCGCCCCAGATCGCGCAGGACCGTGCACATCGGCTCGCTTGGCTGCATTTGCAGGGCTTCATCTATATGATGAGCTACGACAGCGAGACGCGACAAGGAAGATTCATCCCGGGCGACGTCGGGTTTGTCTGTGAGGCTAGGAAACCTGATTGGGGCAACGAACTGATACGGGGCTTCGCCGACCTCACCAAAGACTGGCCAGTACGGTTGATCTGCGAGTGCGCTCAAGGCTTCTTCAAGGTCGTCATGCGCAAGCATCCTGCGAAGGAACAGCTTTGCTCGTTTGCTTTGGAGTGGAACGCGAACTACCGGCTGATTGGATTCTTTGGTGATACGGATACCGCGCAAGAGCTGGTGAACGCGCTGCCCGAGTTGAAATGGAAGCGTGTCGACGCAACACGGCGGATGCGCGAAGAAATTCCGATCAAAGCGGAAGACGACACATTTTTCGCGACTCCCGAACTAGCCGACCGAGCCAGTTAGCGGCTGCCGGATAGCCGTGAGCGCTTAACCTTCACCTCAATACGCCGAAGGTGAAGGCGTAGACTTTTCCATTAGTGACCGAGCCTTGAGAAATCATCAAAACCCATACTTGCGCTAGCGATCCTTGAAGGCCTTCTCGCCACCTTCCATCGTTTCAGTGATCGATCTACGCACGTCAGGTTGATCAATCGACCCGCGATACTCGACAACCCGCCGACCACCATTGTCATTGTTCATAAACGCTACGAATTCCGCCGCGCCATTCACGACAAGATTTGCGTTGTGTGTCGAGAACAGCAATTGACGCTTGTGCTTCATGCCGTGCATAAGGTCGACAACTTTGGTAATAACGCTGTTGTCTAAATCACTTTCCGGCTGATCGATTATCAGCGGGCCACCACCTTGCTTCAAAAGCATCGTTAAAAGAACTGCGGCACGTTGGCCCTCAGATGCCTTTTCGAAAGCGATTTCCTTTGAGTCCGCACAATACTTGAAAGTGACCTGTGGTTTCGGAATGGCCTGAGCAATCGCGAGGTAGCGAGGTTCATCTAAGCGTTCGACAAACGCGCGGGTGATTGCCTCGCTATCGCCTAAAACTGTTGAAACACTACTGATGTCTGGCTCACCTTTCTTTTTGTCGTCACCTTCAGCGCCGATCTTCCAGCTCAACAGCGCGCTCACTTCGGTGGCAAGCCTATCCAGCGTCTTCCAAACACCATCTTGAGCGGCCTGCAAACCGAATGCGCGATTGCGATTGTTGGTAACGGATCGCGTTTGAGCGGCCAACGTCTCTAACGCTGCGTGAATTTCCGAGAGGTCACCCTCTTCCTGAATAACAACAGAAACGCTTCCGTCAGACAGCTCCTCAATCCGCGTCGCGAACTCCTTCAGGCTGACAATCTGGTCTGTGACCGTCTTCTTCAGCTTAGTGCGAGCCGCGCCGAACTTCTTGTTTAGATCACCCAGGGCTGCAATCTGCTTAGCAAGTTGAGAGATTCTGTCTTTCTCGACTGCACACGCTTTTTGAAGCTCGCCGACTTGCTTTGCGACCGCTTTCTGAGTGCCGATTTTGGAGACAATCGCGTCGTGAGCCTTCTTATGCTCTTTAACGAACGCCGCCACTCCTGCGTAAGCTTTTTCGAGCGATTTGGTCGCAACGGATGTGTCGCTCTTCAACTTTGAAAGCTTCTGAGAAAGCTCCGAAATGGCCTTGTTGGACAAGGAGACGGCGTCGACAACCGCCTTGTCTTGCAGATCGGTGCCAAACGTCTGCATTGTTGCAAGGCGCGCTTCGAGCTGCGTGACCAGTTCAGAAAATTCGCCAAAATCCACCTTCTGACGTTCAGCCTGTTGGCCCGCTTCAACGACAGCTTGGTTCTTGTCGAGAGTGGCCTGATCCTCAGTACCGAGCTTGGGTAGAGTGGATTGAAGAGCAGTGATGCGCGCCGTCGCGGCAGCGAGGCGATTTTCTGCCTTTTGCTTTTCAGCCGTCAGTCGCCAGAGCTGCGCAAACTCACGCGCCGCTAGCAGCATCGCATTCTTGGCTGCCGTTATCGCCTCATCGGCTTCGTCCGCTTCTGCTTTGAAGGGCGCACGCACGAACGTCAGCAGGTCGTTTACGCTGGTCTGATCACGCGCATCGCGGCCGAGTTCGGAAAGCTCACCTTGACTGTACGCGAAAGCAGGAAATAGCCCGCGAATATCTTTCGCTGTCAGCTTTTCACTCTTCCCGTTGGGATAACGAATGAGAAGTTGGAAGCCCGTGGCCGCTGAGCGCACGATCTGGAAGTCGGCTCCGTCTTGATTGATAATCAGAGTGACCTCGCCGCCCTCGGCAATAATAGTATCCTTTACCAACGCACCTAAGCGGGTTAGGCCTGAGTACTGCTTATCGGTGAGGTCGTAGCAACTTCGGCCAAGACCGAAGGCAACGTATTCAAGCAACGTACTCTTGCCGGAACCACGACCGCCAATGATCGCATTAAACTCAGGACTGAAACTAACGTCACAGTCATCAAGTGGATTGGCCCCTTTGATGCTAACTGACTTAACGACCACCGCCGGGTAGGTAGGCTGCTCAACAGTTATACGAGACTTCCAGCCAAGGAATGCTTGCCGCAGCGACTCTGCGGTGCGATCCGATATCTTGATCCACGCGCTATTCGTGCCCAATTGGGGGTAGCCGGCTTCACGCGAGTCACTTGTAGGTAGCGGATAAATATATCTGCTGCCCCAGTGTGGATCGTCACCGGATAGGCGGGCTCGGAGTTTTGGGTTTAGGGTTTTCAGCGTCTGTCCACGGTCGAGATATCCTCCAATAAAGGTCATCTCTCGGAAATTCTTGTGCTCCCCATTCGTGACAACAGTGTGCTGTCCACCGTCAGATACATTGGGGAGGACGATGTAGCGCCCTTTCAGCTCTGGAATAGGATCGAGCTTGCTCGGAATGTCTACGTACGGATAGCCAAGTTGCGTGACAGCAGCACCTTTCGAAGCGTACTGAGCGATGCCTACGTGATTGATGCCAAGATTGCCCTTTGCCTGAATCCACCAATCAGGTTCAAGATCGCAGTCAAAGAGAATGATGCACTGGCAGCCACCTTGAAGGGTTAGCTCCATGCCGGGAAATACCCAGAGATCAGGGTCATCTCCGGATTCAATTCTTCGCTTAACTTCGTCAACTACGTATTTAACCATCACCATTTCATGGTGATCTGTGATGGCTATCACCCGCAGATTTTTCGAAACACAAGCGTCGACCAGGGCTTTTGCCCACGCCCGTCGAGCGGCTTCAACGTCGGCGACTACAGCAGAGGCGCCGCCCGGAAGGTCCTCGCCCACGCCAACAGCGCGCACACTCTGCCAGTTGGGATCGCGGCACGAGTGCACTTGAAGGTCGCACTTTCTGAACGAGGAGAAGCCAGCCATGGTGATGGGGTTGTGAAAACGCGACACTACCGCCTTAGTTGGGCACCAGCCACTAAAAGTTCGGGTTGGCCTCTATCGGCCTCAGCTGTTTCGCGCTCACTATCATGTGCCAGTCATGTGCCATGTAGAAAAAGGTACGAAAGTGTAGCCCTTGAGAAAAATTCCTGTAACCCACTGAAATTACTTTGGTTTACGTGGTAACGGCTAGTATTAGGTTGCAAGACAACGAAAAGCCCGCCAGAGGCGGGCTAATCGATTGATCTGATTCAGAAAAATTGGTTGCGGGGATAGGATTTGAACCTATGACCTTCAGGTTATGAGCCTGACGAGCTACCGGGCTGCTCCACCCCGCGATAAGATTGCGTGCCCTGCGGAAATGATCCTCGGGGTCGCTATGCGAGGCTGTCTATCAATGCAAAGCGGGTTTGGAAAGGCCCGCAGCGGATATTTCGAATATATTATCTGCTGCAGCGGTTTGCGGCTGCGCTCCCGTGAAGAACCTGGCCCATAGCGCCTCCGTCCGTCACTGGAAAAGATTGCACCATCAAAGTCCGGGATCAAACAGCGAGATCCTGCATTCTCGTCGGGCTTGATCTGAGAGAGCAACGCGGGAATGATCGTCGATGCAGATGTGGACGAACTCCCAGCCGGCACCGCGGCTGCCGGCGCAACGCTTCGACGGCAGCGCATGTGGCAGGCGCTGTAGCGGCTCGACGGCCGCGACGTGTTCTTCCTGGCGCAACGCTTCGACGGCAGCGCATGTGGCAGGCGCTGTCTGGCCTGGCGACGAAGCTGTCTGTCCTGGCGACGAAAGAGGCATGGAGGAGCAGTCACGCAAACCATCCACGCCTTCCGCGCGGAGAGCGCCGCAGCCTTCCGGCCACAATTGGCGCCGACCATCCGCTCGCGATGGTCGACCGGATCTGCTTGTGTATCGCGGCCGGATACGCATCGTCGATGCGTGGGTCATGATCGGCGGCGTCACGACAGCAGGAAGCCGCCATCCACCGTGATGACGCTGCCGGTCATGTAGCGCGACGCGGTCGACGCCAGCAGGACGATCGCGCCGTCGAGATCGGAGTCAGCGCCGATCCGTCGCTGCGGAATGCGTTTGATGAGCCTTTCCCCGGCCGGCGTGGCCCAGAACGAGTGGTTCATCTCGGTATCGATATAGCCCGGCGCAAGCGCGTTGACGCGGACTTGGCTGGAGGCCAATTCCAGCGCCAGAGCCTTGGTGGCCTGGATAATGCCCGCTTTCGACACGGCATAAGGCGACAGAAATTTCATCACGCCAAGGCCAAGCACCGAAGCGACGTTGACGATGTTGCCGCCTTGGTTGCGCCCGATCATCCGCCGCGCGCATTCCGTGGCGAGGAAATACGCGCCTTTGAGGTTGGCGTTGATCACCGCGTCCCAATCGGCCTCGCTCTGCTCCACCGCCAGCTTCTCCACCGCGATGCCGGCATTGTTGATCAGCACCGTCACCGGCCCGAGCGCGACTTCGGCGCGATCGACCGCGGGACCGATCGAGGCCAAATCCGTCACGTCCATCTGTACGGCGGCAGCGCGGCCGCCCTTGCCGCTGATCTCCCGCTGAAGCGTTGACAATTTGTCGATCTGGCGCGCGGCGAGCACGACCCGGGCGCCTCGCCCCGCCAACACCCGCGCGAACCGCCGGCCGAGCCCCTGGGACGCGCCGGTGACGAGGATGGTTTCCCGGCTGAGATCGAACAAATCCGCCATGCGCGCTTCCCCATATTGTTTGGGCTGTGATAGCGCGCATCGATGCTCACGCCAATCCCGCCTGCCCGCATCGCGTCGCGCCAAGCGAGAGAACGGGTGATGCGCGCGAGCCCGCTTATCAGGCCGGCGATCTCGGCTGGAGCAGGATGACGTCTCTTCGATTCGTCATCCCGCTCTATCCTAATGTTTGAGCATGATCTTTTTCGGAAAACCGGTACCCGCTTTTCCGGATCATGCTTTAGGGTGCCGCCGGACTGACATCGATCGGGAGCAAAACGTGGATCTGGGCATCAAAGGTCGCCGCGCGCTGGTCTGCGCATCGAGCAAGGGACTGGGACGGGCCTGCGCGGCGGCGCTCGCGGCGGAAGGCGTAGATGTCACCCTCATTGCGCGCGGCGCAGAGGCGCTGGCGAAAACCGCCGCCGACCTGCGGGCGCTTTATCCCGACGTCAAGATCGCCGACATCGCCGGCGACATCACGACGCCGGACGGCCGCGCCGCGGCGCTGAAGCTCTGCCCCGAGCCCGACATCCTCGTCAACAATGCCGGCGGACCGCCGCCAGGCGATTTCCGCAACTGGACCCGCGACGACTGGATCAAGGCACTGGACGCCAACATGCTGACGCCGATCGAACTGATCAAGGCGACCGTCGACGGCATGATCGCGCGCAAGTTCGGTCGCATCGTCAATATTACCTCTGCCGGGGTGAAGGCGCCGATCGACGTGCTCGGGCTATCCAACGGCGCACGCACCGGCTTGACCGGCTTCGTTGCTGGGCTATCGCGCAAGACGGTGAAGCACAACGTCACCATCAACGCACTGCTGCCCGGCCCGTTCGATACCGATCGGCTACGCGGCGTGACCGCGGGTCAGGCAAGGGCTGCCGGCGTTGCCGCCGAGGACATTCTAGAAAAGCGGCGCAGCGAAAATCCTGCCGGACGCTTCGGCGATCCGGAGGAATTCGGCCTCGCCTGCGCCTTTCTCTGCGGAGCGAAGGCGGGCTTCATCACCGGGCAAAACATCCTGCTCGACGGCGGCGCGTTTCCCGGCACAATGTAGTTCGCTCCAAACACCGGGCAACTCGCAACAAACCTGTCACCGTTTGTTTGATCGTTCTCGGTCAGCCTCAGGATTTCGGCATCGCCGCCAAAACGATCCGAACCAGGTCGGTGGCGTTGCGCGCGCCGAGCTTCTTCATGATGTTGGCGCGGTGATACTCGATCGTTCGCGGGCTGATGCCGAGATGCCTCCCAGCCTCCTTGTTGGTATTGCCCGATGCGAACAGGTCCAGCACCTCGCGCTCGCGAAGCGTCAGCGGCTCGCGCCCCGGAAAATTCAGCGACGGCACTTTTGCCGCCATGCCTTCGGCGCGGCGACGCGCAAATGCGGCGATCGCTTCTTCGACGCGGGTGATGATCTCCCTGCCGCGAAACGGCTTCTCGATGAAATCGAGCGCGCCGGTCTTGATCGCGCTCACCGCCATCGCGATATCGCCTTTGCCCGAAATCATGAAGATCGGCGCGGGATAATCCTCGGCGTTCAGTTGCGCGAGAATATCAAGACCGGAGCGGCCGGGAATATGGACATCCAGCAGGATGCATGACGGGCTGCGGGTGCGCGCCGCGGCAAGCAAGGCCTCTCCGTCGGCAAAGCAAATCGACGTATAGCCGGCGCCTTCGAGCACGATCGAGAGCGTTTTGCGTATCGCCGGATCGTCATCGACCACGAACACCTCCGGTCCTGGGATTTGGGTTGTCATCAGATGACGTGAGGCAGTTTCCTGAGGTGTCAGCAATTTGACCTCGTAATTCTACGTGGTTGACCGCGCGACGCGGCGTTCGGATCGCTAAATGACGCCGGCACCAGCGCGATCCATGAAATCGGATGACAATTCCAGATAAGTTGAGTAACGACGTCACCCAGCTAATCGACTGTCGACCTACGCAATCTATTTTTTTATAACTTGCCGCTTCCATCGCACGCGATTCACGCAACGCGATTCACGATCAACGATTAGCATCGCGCGAGCGATTCAAGCAAGCATCTATGTCGACGCGAGCATACCCTTGGGATCAATTTGTGCTTTGGCGTCGAGGAAGCGGACTTCGATCTCGCAACCGTCGACGCGCAACAACTCGCAGCGTCGCCATGATCCAGACGTGACGGCCGCGTCCGATCGCGAACTTTGTTGCCATCGCAACGTCCTGTCGTGAAAACGCGCAACCGCCGCGCAACCCGTGTCTCTCGCGCATAATTTAGAATTTGGGGCGCTGATCTCCCGTGACTTCGGCGATGCCGTAGAACTACGTGGACGCCGTCGCGTCATCAGCGCGGCGCGCTGACCACGCGTCGCGCATCGCCATCGTCCCTGTCGGCCGCGATTGCTGCCGGAAGCAGAGCTTGATCGTCGTCGAGCCGAAGACGGCGAAGCGCTGCGCAATCAATTGGTTGCAAATCGCTGTATTGAGCAGGTCCTGATCCGTGCGGATCGAAACGCGCCGTCAATATGGCGGCGCCTTGACAAGCCAGCCATCAAAGTGCCGAAATAACCTGCGAACGTATGATCGCGTGGGGACGGGCGGCAGTTGTGGGGCATTGGCGTCGATCTATTTTGTTGTTGGTCACCGCGGTCGACGTTGCGCTGGTGCCGGCGCCGTTGCAGGCGCAATGGTGGAGCGGCAAGGCGCCGGTCGACTTCGAGGACTGCGTCGAGAAGGCCGACAAAACCGCATCGAAGGATGCGCGCGCTGCGGAGCTGTCGCAATGCGATTCGAAATTCATCGGGCGCCGCAAGCAAGGCGGCGGCTATACATATTTCGATTTCATGCAGAACCGCCACTTTGATATTGCAGGTCCCAATCCCAGCGCTGAGGAATCGAAGCGGATGGACGAGCAATACGCCGAGTTTCTCGATCAGCGCCGCAAGAAGGTGATCGCCGCCGCGTTCGCCGAAAATCAGCGTCAGCGGACACAGGCATCGCTCGACACGGGGCCGGCTTTGCCGCCGGCCCGTCCGGTGCGGCAGGTCCGCATGATCTCGGAGACGCCGGTCGTGGATAGGCCGCGGTCGCATCCGAAAGCCGCCATATGCCGCGACAATGCGATCATCTGCGGCTGGTCGAGGCGGCCGCTCGGCCTTGCCGATATCAAAAAGGCGCTGCTCGGTCCGCCTGCGAGAAAGACCCACCGCAGCAGCTAGCCGAGCCATGTCAGGGATGTCCCGGGTTTCCGACAGCCTGTCTTGATGTGGTTTTGCAGGCCGTCTACCCCTAAATAACCTGGCGTGCGAGGGACTGCCGGAATGAGCCACGTCAGCCACACGACGATCGACGCCGCGGAGGCGATCGCGCCGAAATCCTGCGGCGGCAGCGATGGTCCTGCACACGCGCACGGCGACATCGCCAAAGCGACCGATCCGGTCTGCGGCATGGCGGTGAATCCGGACACCAGCAAGCATCGGTTCGATTATCGAAGCGCCGATTATTATTTCTGCAGCGCCGGATGCCGGACCAAATTCGCTGCCGATCCGGAAGCGTATCTCGACAAGGCTCGCGGAAAGCAGCAGGCGGAAGCGCCTGCCGGCGCGATCTACACCTGCCCGATGCATCCGGAAATCCAGCAAATTGTTCCGGGCGCCTGCCCGATTTGCGGCATGGGGCTGGAGCCGGAGATGGCGACGCTCGACGCCGCGCCGAATGCCGAGCTCGTCGACATGACGCGGCGGTTCTGGATCGCCCTTGCGCTGGCGCTGCCGGTGGTCGCGTTGGAGATGGCCGGGCATCTCGCGGACGATCACGGCCTGATCGATCCGACATTGTCGACCGTCATCCAGTTGGCGTTCGCCACGCCGGTGGTGCTGTGGGCCGGCTGGCCATTCTTCGTCCGCGGCTGGCAGTCGCTGCGCACGCGCAACCTCAACATGTTCACGCTGATTGCGATCGGCACCGGCGTCGCGTTCGGCTACAGCCTTGTCGCGACGCTCGCGCCGCAATGGTTTCCGCCAGCGGTGCGCGGCCATGGCGGCGCCGTGCCGGCGTATTTCGAGGCCGCGGCCGTCATCATCGTGCTGGTGCTGCTCGGCCAAATGCTGGAATTGCGCGCGCGCGAGGCGACCTCGGGCGCCATCAGGGCGCTGCTGCAGATGGCGCCCCGCACCGCGCGGCGGATCGATGCGGCCGGCGCCGATCAGGAGGTCGCCATCGACAGCCTGCGCGTCGGAGACAGAGTGCGGGTGCGCCCCGGCGAAAAGGTACCGGTCGATGGCGTCATCCTCAACGGCAATGCGTCGCTCGACGAGTCCCTGATGACCGGTGAATCGATGCCGGTGGCGCGGGCGGCCGGCGCCAAGGTGGTCGCGGGCGCGCTCAATCGCTCCGGCGGCTTCGTCATGCGTGCCGAGCAGGTCGGCCGCAACACCAGGCTCGCGCGCATCGTGCAGATGGTGGCGCAGGCGCAGCGCTCGCGCGCCCCGATCCAACGAATCGCCGACCGGGTCGCGCGCTGGTTCGTGCCGGCGGTGATGCTGGTCGCGGCGGCCACTTTTGCGGTTTGGGCGGCATTCGGGCCCGAACCCCGATGGGCCTACGCCATGCTCGCCGCCGTCAGCGTGCTGATCATCGCCTGCCCCTGCGCGCTCGGGCTGGCGACGCCGATGTCGGTGATGGTCGGGATCGGCAGCGGCGCGCAGGCCGGCGTGCTGGTCAGGAACGCCGAGGCGCTCGAGCGGATGGAGGCGGTCGACACGCTCGTCGTCGACAAGACCGGCACGATCACCGAAGGCAGGCCCAGTGTGACGTCAATCGTCGCGGTTGCCGGTCTTGACGACAACGAATTGCTCCGGTTCGCCGCCGGGGTCGAGCGCTCCAGCGAACATCCGCTGGCCGATGCCATCGTGCGGGCGGCACGCAAACGCGGTCTGCGGATCGCCGAGGTCGCGGATTTTGCGGCGTCCGCGGGCCGGGGCGCAACCGGCGTCGTCGATGGGCGCGCCGCGATGATCGGCAACGCCGGCTACCTCGCGGCGCACGGCATCGGCACCGACGCGCTCGAGGCGGACAGCGCTCGGCTGCGCGACGACGGCGCCACGGTGGTCTATGTCGCGATCGGCGGACAAATCGCCGGACTTATCGCGATTGCCGATGCCGTGAAGCCGACCTCCGCGGCCACATTGCAGGCGCTCGCCGCCGACGGCATCCGCGTCATCATGCTGACCGGCGACAACCGGGTCACCGCCGCCGCCATTGCCAAACGCCTCGGGATTGCGGAGGTCGAGGCCGAATTGCTGCCGGAGCAGAAAAACGCGGTCGTCGCTAGGCTGCGCGCCGCCGGCCGCGTGGTCGCGATGGCCGGCGACGGCATCAACGCCGCACCCGCCCTCGCCGCCGCCGATGTCGGGATCGCGATGGGCACCGGCACCGATGTGGCGATGGAAAGCGCCGGCATCACCCTGCTGAAAGGCGACCTTGGCGGCATCGTTCAGGCGCGGCGGCTGTCGGCGGCGACCATGCGCAACATCCGGCAGAACCTGTGGTTCGCTTTTATCTACAACGCGGCAGGGATTCCGATCGCCGCCGGGGTGCTGTATCCGGGCTTCGGCTGGCTGCTGTCGCCGGTGGTAGCCGCTGCGGCTATGGCGCTGTCGTCCGTCAGCGTGATCGGCAATGCTTTGCGGCTGCGGAGCCGTCGGTTCTGACGTGACTGAGGTGACGTTGCGAGATACATCACGCGAGACCAAGACGGAGACCCGGGCGAAACCTGTCCGCCCGAGCCTCCGAAACGTTACTTCTTCTTCTTGGCCTTCTTCGCCTTCTTCGCGGTCTTGGCCTTCTTGGCTTTCTTCGCCATAGCGTCCTCTCAAGGTTGATGGATGGAAACGCCACACGAGGCGCGCCCGGCGCAGGGGCCGACCTAGCAACAGCCTCGTTTTCGATCCGAACAGATTCGCGATGCGCTGTAATCGCATGGCGGTACGCATCGCGCGATGTTATCCACAGATGATGCACTATTCCGCTACAATCTCGTCGCGTTCGCCGCGCGCCGGCCGATCGCGGGCGTTTTCTCCGATGCGCATTCGACCGATCGCGATCGCGCTCCTGCTGGCGGCGGCGCTCGCGCCGGCGCGCGCGCAGACGCCGGCGGCGCTGACGCAACTCGCGCAATCATCGGGCACGCCGGATATTCCGGGGCTGAAGATGGTCTGGCTCGCGCCGTGGGGCGACCGCCACGCGGCGCCGTGGCGCAACGTCATCGTGCACCAGACCGAGGGGCCGGCGGGCTCGGCGCGTTACGGCGCGCAGGAGCAAGCGAAGAATCCGGCGCGGCGCGGCGTCACGCTGTGGGTCGAGACCGACGGCACGGTCTATTGGTCGGTGCCGGAGACCGCCGTCACCACCCATGGCGACGGCGCCAACCGCAACGACAACAAGTTCATCGACAACGCCACGACGTTCCGCCGGGTGGTGCGGAGCAATTCGATCGGGGTTGAATTCGCCGGCAACTATCCCGACGTGAGAGCGCCGCCGACCGCGGCGCAGATCGCGGCATGGCGGATTCTGGTGCGCGTGCTGCGCGCCCGCTACGACATTCCGGCCGAACACGTCTATGCGCACGACTGGATCGACTACAAGGATGCGCGCTATTGCGAGGGCTGCGCGCTGGCGACGATGGCGCGGGATCCCGCGTTTTAGGGCGAAATTGCGCTACTTGCCCTTCCAGTTCGGCGCGCGCTTGTTCAAAAACGCGTCCATGCCCTCGCGGAAATCCTCGCTCATATAGGCACGCAGGATCAGGTCCTCGCCCTCGTCGCGGGTCAACGTGCGCCTGATCCGGCGCACCGCCTCCTTGGTGACCTCGAGCGTGATCGGCGCATTGCCCGCGACCAGCCTCGCGATCTCGCCGGCGCGGCGCTGCAATGTCTCGAGATCCGGCACCACCTCGCTGAGTAATCCCAGCGCCAGCGCTTCCGGCGCTTTGATCAACCGCGCGGTGAAGATCAATTCCTTGGTGCGCGCCGGACCGACCAGCGATGTCACCCGGCTGATATTCGACATCGACAGGCAGTTACCGAGCGTGCGCGCGATCGGAAACCCGATCCGGGTGCCGGCGGTGCCGATCCGGATGTCGCAGCACGCGGCGATGCCCGCGCCGCCGCCGGTGCAGGCGCCGGCAATGGCGGCGATCGTCGGCACACGGCATTGCTCGAGCACGCCGAGCACGCGGTCGATCCGCGCCTCGTAGGCGAGCGCGTCCTGCGCGGTCTTGAAAGCGCGGAATTGCGAAATGTCGGTGCCGCTTGCGAACGCCTTGTCGCCCGCGCCGGTCAGCACCATCGCCTTGATCGAGGAGTCGGCGTTCACGGTCTCGCAGATCGCCGCCATCTGCTCGTACATCGCAAAGGTCAGCGCGTTGCGCGACTGCGGGCGATTGAAGGTGATCCGGGCGATGCCGTCGGCGACGCCGTAGATGAGGTCCTCACTGGCGGCGACGGGGGCGTTCATGACACGCTCCTTCTGGTGATGGCTGGCGCCTTGTCGGCGAGGTGCGGATAGCATCCTTTGGGCCGCTCACGCCAGCACCGTTGCATACAGCGTCATGGAACCTATCGCGACGGTGACAGTGCCGACGGCGTATTGCAGCACGCGGTTGGCGGCGGCGAGCCGGCGCGCCGAGATCACCAGCGGAACGGCGATCGCCGCCGACAGCGCGCCCATGCCGATCATCGATCCGATCCCGAACAACGCGACGTAAAGCAGCCCCTGCACCGGATCGGCGGCCTGCGACACCGCAAGCACCAAAAGCGCGGCCGATCCCGCCATGCCGTGCATCAGGCCGACCAGCAGCGAGCGCCAGCGAAAGCCGTGGCGGTGCTCATGGGCGTCGTGCGCATGCGCCGCCGAGGCGCCGGCGTGGCTGTGCAGATGGGCGTGGGTGAGGCCGTCCGCGTGGCGGTGGACGTGCAGATGCACGGCGTCGCGGCGCAACTGCCAGATCACCTGTGCGCCGAGCCCGATCAGCATGACCCCGACCGCTGCTTCCAGCGGGCGCGCGAGGTGCTCGGGGATGGCGTGGCCAAGCAGCATCGCGGCGCCTGCGAACAGAAACAGCGTCAGCGTGTGGCCAATGCCCCAGGTCAGGCCGTGCTTGACGATATCGGCAAGCGAGGTGCGCCGCGCGGCGATGCTCGACACCGCCGCGATGTGATCGGCTTCGAGCGCGTGCTGCATCCCGAGCAGGAAACCCAATCCGAGAATGGCGTACATTTGCCGAGATGCGCCTGAACCGTCGCTGCCGAAATTGCAGAGCCGCCAGAATGGTGTAAGTTCGCCGACAAAGCAATGAACGCGGGGGCCGCATCGCCGGTCCCAGGGGAAAGCGATGTCCAAGCGAAATCTTTCCGCCACAGCCATCCTTGCGGTTTGCATCGCCGCATCGGCGCCCGCACTCGCGCAGATCTCCGACGACGTGGTCAAGATCGGCGTGCTGACCGACATGAACGGTCCCGCCTCGACGCCGACCGGACAAGGATCGGTCACCGCGGCGCAGATGGCGGTCGACGATTTCGGCGGCAGCGTGCTCGGCAAGCCGATCACGCTGATCGTCGGCGACCATCAATTGAAGCCGGATATCGGCGGAGCGCTGGCGCGGCGCTGGTACGACGTCGAGCAGGTCGATCTGATCGTCGACGTGCCGGTGTCGGCGGTCGGGCTCGCGGTGCAGAACATCGCCAACGAGAAAAAACGGATGTTCATCACCCACGCGACGGGGGCCGCGGATTTTCACGGCAAGTTCTGCTCGCCCTACGCGATGCAATGGGTGTTCGACACCCGCGCATTGGCGGTCGGCACCGCGCAGGAAGTCGTCAAGCGCGGCGGCGATAGCTGGTTTTTCATTACCGACGACTATGCGTTCGGACAGTCGCTGGAGCGCGACGCCGCCGCGGTGGTCAACAAGATGGGCGGCAAGGTGCTGGGCTCGGTGCGCCCGCCATTCGCGACGCCGGACCTGTCTTCCTTCGTGCT
This sequence comes from uncultured Rhodopseudomonas sp., assembly GCA_964249215.1. GTDB lineage: Bacteria > Pseudomonadota > Alphaproteobacteria > Rhizobiales > Xanthobacteraceae > CAXUBE01. The sequence continues at coordinate 16,788 of CAXUBE010000014.1, forward strand.
GCAGGCGCAGTCATCGAAAGCCAAGATCATCGGGATCGCCGCCGGCCCGCCGAACAACATGAACGAGATCAAGACCGGCGGTGAGTTCGGCGTGTTCAAAGGCGGCCAGCAGATGGCGGCGCTGCTGGCGCTGATCACCGACATCCACTCGCTTGGACTGCCGGCGGCGCAGGGCCTGCTGCTGACGACGTCGTTCTATTGGGACATGGACGACAAGACCCGCGAATGGTCGAAGCGCTATTTCGCCAAGATGAACCGGATGCCCACGATGTGGCAGGCCGGCGTGTATTCGTCGATCATGTATTACCTGAACGCCATCAAGGAGACAGGCACCGACGAACCGCTCAGGGTCGCGGCCAGGATGCGCGAGACGCCGATCGAGGATTTCTTTGCCCGCAACGGCAAGCTGCGCGCCGACAATCTGATGGTTCACGATCTGATCCTGGTGCAGGTCAAGTCGCCGGAAGAATCGAAATATCCGTGGGACTACTACAAGATCCTGGCGCGGATTCCCGGCGACGAAGCGTTCGGCCCACCCGATCCCGCCTGCCCGATGATCAAGAACTGAGTTACGACCACGCTCGGCAACGGCCACACCGCGGCGGCGTGAACGGCGCGTCAGATGCGGTCGACCTTGAGGAACAGCGCCCAGATCAGCGACAGGATCGCCGCGATGCCGATCCACGTCGGATGCTGGCAAAACACGTCGCCATAGAAGCAGACCTGGTTGGCCCAGGCGTCGTTGTTGCGGCCGGCTTCAATGAAGATGCCGGTCAAAGCCGCGAGGATCAAGGCGACGAGGAACATGCGACGCGTCCTGTTCTTGCAAGACGCAGCGTCGCCCCAAAGCTTGAAACGTCGGTGAATCGATCCTCGCAATTTTTGCGTTTTACCGCTATTTTCTCGCGTTCAAACGACGGAACCCGCTGGTGCGGTGATCGGTTCGAATTGTGATAAGTTGGAACTGACAGTCCGATCGCGCTGCTCGGACCGATTGATTGGTCCGGTGCAGCAGGAGTTAATCATGACAACCGTGAAAATCCTCTCCGCTATTCTCGCACTGGCCCTGGTGGCCGCCTCGCCTGCCGCTGCGCGCAGCCACCGGCATCACGCGCGTTATGTCACGGGTTCGCTGTATAGTCACAATTATGGCCCGCCGGTGCGGCCGGGGCAGCCGTTCGCCTATTATGATGGCCCGCTGCGCGCGTATTGCAAGCAAGGCGCCGCGGCCTACCGCGGACAGGATGGCCGCCGCCATCCGTGCTACTGAAACGGCGAGCATACGTCCGCTCTCGCTCTTCCGGCCCGATAGCTTGGGGAAGGCGATTTGATAGCGGCTCGCTTCGTTGCGTCCGATGCCGGACCAGACGCTAACGCGTGATATGCGCCGAAGCGACCGCCTTCTGGAACAGCGCGGTCATCGCGTCGGAAATTCCCTGCGTCGGACTTACTTCGAAATAGAGTCCCGGCGAGGCGCAAGCCTGCATGTTTTTTGCGATCAGGCTGTTGGGCGAAGGACCAAACGGCCCGGCGTTGAACGGCGCGATCGTATTGTTGTACCAGGAGTTCGTCGTGAGCGCCAAATAGGTCGTGTAAAGAACGGCGACTTTGATGCCGCGATTTTTGATCGCGGTGCAGAGCGGCACCGAGATCGGCTCTTGGCACCGACCGTCTCCGTTCACCGTCGGCTGAGAACAGCCAAGCCAATTGAACTCGTCCGCCACCCCATCCGAGACGAAAAACATGACTTTCTGCGGTTGGGACGCCGTGCTTCCATCGCCGGGCGTCGTGATGGCCGCGTTCACCGCGGGAAATACCCGATCGAAGTCGGTATCGGTGTCGTCGAACTGGCTTTGACCATTCACCGTCATCAGATCGACGTTCGATGCCGCGGATTTCGCGTTCGACAAGCTCGACGTGAGCGGCGTTATGATGGTGAGACCCGACGCTGCGGCAGATGCACCGAACGTATAGATCGCCATTCGAAACTGATTTGGGACAGAAGCAACGGTCGTCGCTGTATCCATGAGTTGTTGCGTCGCAGATCGCACCACGTCGATTCGGGTCGTCACGCCGAGGGATTTCGCGAGATTGTAATAATTGTTATTGTCGTTCAAATCATGACAGGCAAAGCCGCACTGGTCGGGGGTATGCGCCACCATGGTTGCAACATCGTTGGGCGTAGCGCCGATACCCATCGATGGCGTGTTGTCCAGCAGCAGATAAAAGTCGATATAGGTCGGAAGCGATGAGGCAGCGGTCGTGCTGCCGCTCAATGTCATGTTCGGCATGCCGATCAAATTCATGAAGGTCGTCGGCATCGATGCGGTGTAAGCCAATACGCCGGTGCGGCCCGTGCCGCTGTCGGCCACGGTGACGCTCGCATTCACGAGCGTGTAGTTCGGAATCGTAGCCGCCAGTCCTTTGAAAATACCGAGCGCGGTCGATTGAACCGACGACGAAGAAAGGCTCATCGCCTGCTTGTTGACGGTCGTGAGCACGGCGGAGTCGGCAATCGCGTTGAGCTGCGTGCGAAGGCGAGTCGCCATCGAATAATCGATGGCGCATCCGATCGAAGCGAGAATTGGCAACAGCGAAAGAGAAAACAGAACGGCGATGTTGCCACGCTCGGAAAGCTGGAAGCGGCGGACGAGACGAGACAGCGGCATGGAGACCTTCGATGGATATCACACAGGTCATGCCTGGATATGCGATGGAAGCAAATAAACCGTTACCGTCATTGGCTAAATTGACAAAAACGGCGTTATTGGCCTGCAATAGAACAATCCATTAGCTGAAAGCTTGCAAGACATTGACGTCACATTGCAGCATCCGGGCGTGGAGTAGCTGGCCGATGCCCTGCTACTTTCCGGATTACCCGTCTCCCGGCCCGCGGTGGCGTCTGCGGCCTCGCCGATGGCATGCAAAGGCAATATGCCTCCCCGGGGATCCGTGTCTTTTCAGGGCAATGGGAACAGGGATAGATGCCCGACACGACGTTCCGCAACCGGTTTTAAAAATAGCGACCGCTTGCATATCAGATCGATCTCGATCAGGGCGTCGTAAGCAAGACCCGGGACGCCGACACAGGTGCGGGCCGGAAGCCGATCCGACGGAAAGTAGCCGCGATAGACCTCGTTCATTTCGGCATAATCCTGCTTGAATCGCGTCAGATAGATCCGAGTCATCACGACGTCCGGGAGGCCGAGACCAACGCCCGCGAGCACAAGCTTGAGGTTCTTCATCACGGCGCGTGTCTGCGCCGCGATGCCGTCGGGCAGCACGCCGGGCGCTTCAGGCGTGTCGGGCATCTGGCCGGTGAAGACGAAGCCGTCGGTCTCGACGGCGTGGCTGAATGGTGCGACCGGCTTCGGCCCGCCCGCGATCATGTGGAATTTCAACGGTGCCGTCCTTGGTCGTTAGGGTCCCGGCGCGAGTTCAACAGCTTCTTGCTGAGGATGGCATGCACGCCCCAGTTTCCGTCGACCACCTGCGTCACGCCGAAATCGACCGCGACGGACATCAGCGCGATGGCCTCGTCCTCGGTCAATCCCTTGATGTTCATCAGGAGGCGCCGCATTTTGCGAAACGCATCCTTCATCGCAAGGTCCAGCGACGACTTGGCGTAGACCTCGCTCTGCCCCTTGGCGCCGAACTCGGCGAGATAGTTTGGGTGGCTGAAGCCCATCAGCACCCAGATACACCGTCGACCCCTTGCCGAGCCGCCAATTGTCAAGGTTGCCGCCGAAATAGGCCGGCGGGATGGAATCGACGAAGTCGGCCTCGCGCGGCGCCAGCGCGATCACGCCGAAATGCCGCGCCGATCGACATGCTTGGCATCGCGGGTTCAGTGAAACACGCTCTCCGCGCCGGGATCGCCAGCGATCATGCGCTCCGGATCATCGGAGGCATGCTGCCTCAGCGTTTCGATGGTGATCGTATCACCCGATTCGATTTCGGTCTGCGGCGGCAGCGAGCGGTGTGGGATTCGGACCGGAATGGCGGCCGCGGAATGGACAGCAGCTTATGCATGTGATCGCTCCTTCGAGGTTGTCATGGCCCGTGCCATGTTCCAATTTCGAGAAGAGCTTACGGCCGATCGCCGCGAGAAAGCTTGTCTCGGGGCGCACAAAAAATTGGATGAGATCTGTCAAGAATTGGGCAAAAATTTCGGAAAAAATAAGCGGTCGTACCGAAGTCAGCTCTTTTGCGTTTCAGCGCTTCGACGATGACGCTCCCACTACGACCATCGGCAGTTCGAAACGCCGTCACCAATTTCAGTCAGCTTACAACTCGGACGCCGGATCAAGACACTCCGTGGACTGACGCCAAACGAGTTCATCCACAAATGCAGAACATCAAAGCCCGACCAATTCAGACGCAATCCAATCCAACCGGATGCGGGACTAAACATCTCATTGGTGGGCCCGGCAGGACTCGAACCTGCAACCAGACCGTTATGAGCGGTCGGCTCTAACCATTGAGCTACAGGCCCGGCCGTGATCGCGATGGCAGGAGCCATGCGTGGACGGTGCCGACCCAATACAATGGCGCTTGAGACGCGGCAATCGTTATATCCGCGCAGATACCGCAACGATGCACCAGCGTCGGCGCGACGCAAGCCGTGCGACGGCGCGACAGGCCGCGCGAGCGTCGGCGCTCCGAGCCGCGGCGGACGCAGCAATCCGCGCATCGTGCCTACCTACCGCAACGGTCCGCGCGTCGTGGCCGCCTGCCCGGCCGCAGAGACGATCAGCGCCGGTCACGCCATCGTCAGCCGCCGCCGCGAGCGGAGCAGCAGCGACGCCACGATGATGATGTTGACCGCGTTCCAGGCCAGGCCATTCAGGAACGCCGCGGCATAGGAGCCGGTGGCATCGAAAATCACGCCGGAGATGTAGCCGCCGAGCGACATGCCGACCACCGAGGCCAGGATCACCACCCCGACCCGGGTCGCGGCTTCGCGCGCCGGCATCGATTCCCGCACGATGATCGCGTAGCTCGGCACGATGCCGCCCTGGAACAGGCCGAACATCGCGGAGATCAGATAGAGCGAAGGCAGGCTGTCGAAGAACAGATAGAACAGCAGCGCGACGCCCTGCGCGATCGAACCGACCAACAGCGTGCGAACGCCGCCGATGCGGTCGGCGAGGTAGCCCGAGCCGATCCGGCTGACAATGCCGAACCCAAGCATCAGCGACAGCATCTCGGCGCCGCGCGCCGCGCCATAGCCAAGGTCGCCGCAATAGGCGACGATATGTACCTGCGGCATCGCCATCGCCACGCAGCAGCTGATCCCTGCGACGCACAGCAGCGCGGTCAGCGCGTTGATGTTGAGATTGAGGTCGATCCGCGGCGGCGCGGCGTTGGCGTGGCTGCGCTGCCGTTCGCCGCCGATCTCGGCGCGCAGGATCATGACCGCGGTCGTCATCGCCACCAGGCAAAACGCGCCGATCGCCACATGGGTCGAGCGCCAGCCGTAGCTTTGCGCCGCGTAATTGACGATGGTCGGCCACATCGCGCCGCCGACGTAATTGCCGGAGGCGGCGATCGTCACCGCAAGCCCGCGATATTTATCGAACCAGTGCGACGCTTCGGCCATCAGCGGGCCGAACGTCGCCGACGAGCCTGCGCCGATCAGAAAATGCACAAGCGTGAATTGCCACAGCGTCGCGGACAGCCCCGCGCCGGCATAGCCCAGCGCCAGCACCACGGCGCCGAGCCCAATCGCGGCAACAATGCCGAAGCGATCGGTCAGTTTGCCGTTGGCGACGCCGCCCAAGCCGAAGCCGAGCATCATCAGCGTAAACGCCAGCGAAGCTGCGCCGCGGCCGGCGGCGAATTCGGCCTGCACCGCCGGCAGCACCACGACCACCGACCACATCCCGACGCTGCCGATCGCGCCGATGATCAGCGCGAGCAGCAGTCTAATCCAGGCCCGGCGCGAATCGGGGCCGAATACCGGCTTGCCGCCGGATTGGTTCTGAAGCGTTTCCACGCCGGCAACTTCGTCGGCGCCACGGCGAGCGTCAAGCGCGGACTTGGCCCTGCCGTCGCGCGTCGGCCATCCGGCACGTTAACGGTTTGCTAACCATAAGGCAGGCAAAATTTGCCTAGCGATTTGAGTGTCGTCAGCCGCGTAAGACGGGAGCTCCCGTGGACGCCAATGCGGTGCCTCAGTTTCGAGCCGGCGGCCCCTCGGTCGCTGCGCAGGTGTTCGGCAGCCGCGAGCGACAAGCGCGGGGGAAAGCGGCGACGATGTCGGACACCACGGCGGGGCAAGGCGGCAGCGCCGGCTTTCCAAGCCTGAGCGAGATCGGCAAGATTCTGCGGCGCGGCGACCTAGCGCTGGCGTTCGGCGTGCTGACCATCCTGGTCGTGCTGATCCTGCCGCTGCCCTCGATCATTCTCGATCTGTTTCTGGCGATTTCGATCACGCTGTCGATCCTGATCCTGATGACGGCGCTATTCATCCAGACGCCGCTGGAATTCTCCGCCTTCCCGACCGTTCTGCTGATTTCGACGATGCTGCGGCTGTCGCTGAACATGGCCTCGACCCGGCTGATCCTGTCGCACGGCCATGAGGGCACCGCCGCCGCCGGCCACGTGATCGAGGCGTTCGGCAATTTCGTGATGGGCGGCAATTTCGTCATCGGCATCATCGTGTTCGCGATCCTGGTGATTGTGAACTTCGTCGTCATCACCAAGGGCTCGGGCCGCATCGCCGAAGTCGCCGCGCGTTTCACGCTGGACGCGATGCCGGGCAAGCAGATGGCGATCGACGCCGACCTGTCCGCCGGACTGATCGACGAGGCCAGCGCCAAGAAGCGCCGCAAGGATCTCGAGGACGAGAGCGGCTTTTTCGGCGCCATGGACGGCGCCTCGAAATTCGTGCGCGGCGACGCCATCGCCGGTCTGCTCGTGGTGTTCATCAACGTGATCGGCGGCATCATCATCGGCGTCGCCCAGCAGGGGCTCGGCTTCGGCGAGGCGGCGCGGACCTATACGCTGCTCACCGTCGGCGACGGACTTGTGACGCAGGTGCCGGCGCTGATCGTCTCCACCGCGGCGGGCCTGCTGGTCTCGAAGGCCGGCGTCAGCGGCGCCGCAGACAAGGCGCTGATGAAGCAGCTCTCCGGCTATCCGCAGGCGCTCGGAATGTCGGCCGGCGTGATGCTGATGCTGGCGCTGCTGCCGGGCATCCCGATGATCCCGTTCCTGATGC
>CAXUBE010000015.1:0-5646 GCA_964249215.1 uncultured Rhodopseudomonas sp.
TGCGCGCCGCCGCCCCCGCGCGCCAACGACCTTCAATGACGCGCCGCCGGTTACAGCTCCGGCAGCCGCTCCGGTGGCTGCGCCGGTGACCGTGCTGAAGTCGGGCGTCGTCGACGGGATGGCCTATTCGCTTTATTCGGACGGATCGATCGAGGCGCAGATGCCGGAAGGCATGATGCGGTTCGCATCGATCGATGAGCTGCGCTCGCATCTCGACCAGCGCGGTTGAGTTTGTCAGAATGGGGAATTCATGAGCGACGCCGCCGGCAAGAGTGTCATCGAATTGACCGCCACTATCGTATCGGCGTATCTCAGCCATAATCCGACGCCGGCCGCCGACGTCACCTCGCTGATCGGCCAGGTGCATGCCGCCCTGACGCGGATTTCCGCCGGCCGGGCCGAGCCGCTGATCGAGCCGGCCAAGCCCGCGGTGCCGCTGAAGAAGTCGATGACGGCGGAATATCTCGTGTGCCTGGAAGACGGCAAGCGCTTCAAGTCGCTGAAGCGGCATCTGCGCACGCAATACGCCATGACGCCGGAACAATATCGCGAGAAATGGGGCTTGGCGCCGGACTATCCGATGGTCGCGCCGAATTACGCGGTGGCGCGCTCGCAGCTCGCCAAGAAAATGGGTCTCGGCCAGCAGCGCCGCCGTCGCGGCAAATAGCCCTCGACCGGCAGAGCCGTATTGTCCCCGAAATAATTTCGCCGATCGCTATCCCCGCGCTTGGAAGGTCATCTAGGATATGTGAAAATATTCCTAGAGAGGTCTGCCATGTTCGAAGATATCGTCCGCCTTTCCGGTCCCGTTCCAGCGCCCGCGCCGCCGCCGGTCTCCGCGGATGTGATCTGCCAGTTCGTGACCGCCTGCGTCGCCGGCGATTTCAATATCGACGCCGCCGCGCTGACCGGCCCGACCCGCGGCTCGCCGCGGGTGGCATTCGCCCGGCAGGTCGCGATGTATCTCGCCCATGTCGGCTTCGCGCTAAATTTCGAGGCCATCGGACGATGCTTCCATCGCGATCGCACCACGGTGGCGCATGCCTGCCGGGTGGTGGAGGACGGCCGCGACGACATCTGGCTGGAGTGCCGGTTGGCGGCGCTGGAGCGGGTCTGCAACGACGACATCGACCGCGTCCGCTGCTCCGGTTTCAGCCGATGAAGCCGCGCAAGCGCCGCGTTGAGGATCCGCAGCCGCAGTCGGAAGGGATCGACGCCCGTCGCGCGCAGCACCTCGATCTGGCGCTGCGCGACATCGCGACGCCGGACGGGATCGCGCGCGTCACCGTCAATGAATCGGAGAGCCCGCTGGCCTGGCTGGCCCGGCGCAAGGGCCGCGATGGCCGCAGCCTGATCAGCGCGCACCAATTTACCGCCGGCGAAAAGTTGCGGGCCGATTTTACCCGCGGCCACATGTCGCCGCGCGTCACCTCGAATTGGGAAGCGCCTAGCGGGGGCCGGCTGCGCACCGGCGCCGGAGCCGGCGAGATGACCGATCTGGTGATCGCGTCACGGCAGAAGGTGCGGCTCGCGCTCGAGGCCTGCGGCCCGGAGCTGAGCGGAATTTTGATGGACGTCTGCTGCTTCCTGCGCGGGCTCGAGGACGTCGAGCACGAACGCGGCTGGCCGGCGCGCTCGGCGAAGATCGTGCTGCAGCTCGCGCTCGACCGGCTGGCGCGACACTACGGGCTTCACGCGCAGGCGGTCGGCGACGCCCATGCGCGCCCGCGCGTCTGGCGCGCGGACGACGCCGCCTCTACCGGATGAGGCCTAGTTCGAAGCGGCAAGCGTCTCGCGGGCATCGCTGCGGATGCGCTCGACCATGGAGCGCAGGCCGTTGGAGCGCTGCGGCGTCAGATGTTCGGGAAGGCCGAGTTCGTTAAAAAGCGCAAGGGGATCGGCGACGAGGATCTCGCCCGGCGTATGTCCCGAACAAAGCGCCAGCAGGATGGCGATCAGCCCGCGCACAATGTGCGCGTCGCTGTCGGCGAGATAGGTCAGCACCGGCTCGTTGCCGGCGTTGCGGCCGAGCTGCCGCGAAAGCCAGACCTGGCTCGCGCAGCCCGAGACCTTGTTGGCGGCGCAACGTTCGGCTTCCGGAAGCGGAGCGAGCGTGCGGCCGAGTTCGATGACGTAACGGTAGCGATCGTCCCAGTCATCCAGCAGCGCGAAATTATCCCTGATCTCGTCGATCGTCATCCTGGCCCATATCCGGTCGCAAGCGCCGCCCGCGTGGCGGTTCCGGCTCACAGATATATGGGTTGGAGGATGGTCGAAAGCGATATCGCCGCCCGCGGCGTCAAAGCCCCGGAATCGACCGGGCGTCGGCGATCGGCGCCGGATCGAACGGCCGCCATTCGGCCTGCAGGTCGTCGGGCGTCAGCGTATCGTGCGGCGCCATGCCGGGCGCGTCGCCGGCGCTGTCGATGCCGCCGATCGAGCCGGTGTGGTCGCCGGATTTCTTGTCGGTGATGATCTGATACAGCTTGCGCGCGCCGGCCTGCGCCCGCTGCGTGATCACGCTCGCGGCCTGGCCGCCGACCTCGCACGCCGCCGGCTGGCGCTTGCAGAACTGGCTCATGTCGGACACCGCGGCGGACGCCGCGGTCACCGCCTCGGACGCACCGATCTGCGGAAGGTCGGCGGACTCCGGCGTCTTCTCCCGCGGCAGCAGGACCAGCACCAGCCCGAGCCAGAATGCCATACGCAGCAGAAAGAACATGTCGTGGCCCCGTTGCCTTATCCGGCCGCGATTGGTGTTCGCGGGCGAGCCTTTGCTAACAGTCGCGGCTGAACGCGACCTGACCTGATTACGGTCGAATAGCGGAAAATTTGTAAAAAAATCGCGCGATGCGATTCGCCGTAAATATTCGATTGATCCTGCCCGCGGGCCCGCGGACGTTCCTGTTTGTGTCGTGCACCAATTCGCAACCATAGCGGCGCGCGATTGGAAACCATGCATTCACCATCAGCGCCGATTGAACGCCGCGCGCCACGCGAATGCGGCGCCGATGCGTCGTGAACGCCGCGGCAGCGGCGCGCCTTAGCGTTCGCTTAAGGCCGCTCTGACACGGTAGCGCACGATCATGAGGCGTTTGGTCGGGTCGATGTTCGACGAACGAGCGCAGAAAAAATTGACCTTGTTGAAGACCATCAGCGACAGCGTCGATGCGCTGCTTCATCCGTCGGCGCGTCACGACACGCTTGCGAGCGCGCGTCATCGCGCCTTCATCGCGCCGCGGCTGTTTGGAAGTCTCGCGATATTCGCCGCGTTTCCGATCTATCTCGCGACGCGCGGCGCGCCGCGCGCGGTCGAAGTCGCCGCGTTCGGATGGCTGATCGCGCCGATCTTGCTGTGCTATTTCCTGTCCCGCACCGGGCGCTTCGAAACCGCCTACATGCTCTGGTCGCTGGCGCTGGCGAGCCTGATCCTGCTCGTCTCGGTCAATACCGGCGGCCTCGACTCGTCCGCCGCGATCTGGCTATTGGTGCTGCCGATCGAAGCCGCGTTGTCGGCATCGCGACGCGCGATCGGCTTCGCCTGCGCGCTTGCGCTTGCTTCTGCGCTGCTGCTGGTCGCATTGGGCCACTTCGCGTTGCTGCCGCGCTCGCTGCTGGGCGCCGAGGCGCAAACCGCGCTGATGGGATTCGGCCTGCCGTGCGCAACGGTCTACGCGGCCGCGCTCGCCTTCGGGACCGATGCGTTGTCGCGGATCGGCATCGCGCGTCTCTCGGTCGAGGAACACCGTTACCGGCTGCTGGCCCGCAACATGAGCGACGTGATCTCCCGCCACCGCCGCAACGGCGCCGTGCTGTTCATCTCGCCGGCCGCCGAAACCCTGCTCGGCGCGCGGGCGGCGCAATTGCTCGGCTACGGATTGTTCGACCGCGTCCATGTCGCGGACCGCCCGGCGTTTCTGACCGCGCTGTCCGATGCCGGGCGCGGCGGTGAAGCGCGCAGCGTCGAATTCCGCGTGCGCCGTGACCTGCCGCGTGGCGAGCGGGGCCGCGCGTGCGCCGCGGATTTCATCTGGCTGGAGATGCGTTGCCGACCGATGGAAGCGTCCGCCGATCCGATCGCAGTCGACGAGACCGAGGTGGTCGCGGTGATGCGCGACGTCACCGACCGCAAGAACCAGGAGCACGCGCTCGGCCTCGCGCGCGGCGAGGCCGAACGCGCGGACGCGTCGAAGAGCCGCTTCCTCGCGACCATGAGCCACGAATTGCGCACGCCGCTGAACGCCATCATCGGATTTTCCGAGATGATCGCGCAGGAAGACGTGCTGATGATCGGCGCCGAGCGCCGCAAGGAATACGCGCAGTTGATCAACGACTCGGGCACGCATCTGCTCTCGGTGGTCAACGGCATCCTCGACATGTCGAAGATGGAATCCGGCAACTTCGAAATCGTGCCGGAGCCGTTCGCCCCACGCCCGGCGCTGATGAGTTGCTGCAACCTTCTCGCGCTGAAAGCGCGCGAGAACGACATCGATCTTGTCGCCCGCGCGAGCGAACATCTGCCGCTGGTCCATGGCGACGTGCGGGCCTTCCGGCAGATCGTGCTGAATCTGGTTTCCAACGCCATCAAGTTCACCGAGCGCGGCGGTGCCGTCACGGTGTCGGCAGCGGCGGAGGGCGCGCGGCTGGCGCTGCGGGTCAGCGACACCGGGGTCGGCATCTCCGAGGACGATCTGAAGCGCGTCGGCGATCCGTTTTTCCAGGCCGGCAAGACCTATCAGCGCCGGCACGAAGGCACCGGGCTTGGTCTGTCGATCGTGAAAAGCCTGGTCGCGCTGCATGGCGGCGAGATGAACGTCGAAAGCGTCGTCGATCAGGGCACGACCGTGACCGTGAAGCTGCCGCTTGCGCAAATCGGCAACAACATCGCCACGCTCAATCCGGCATCGCCGCCCGAGATCAAGGCCGGCGACTACCAAGTGAAGAGAAGCGCGTAACATGGCCAGGGGCGAAATGGGTCCGCGCCGTCGCGGCGCCGTTGCAATCGACCAGACGAGCGAACGCGGTCTTGCGATGCGGCTGCTGCTGCATAGCCCGAAGGATTTGTTCGCGGGGATGGTGGCGTCCGCCGCCGTGGTCGCGATCATCTGCAACGCGATGTTCCTGCAGAGCGGGCACCATCCCGCGCCGATGTTCGGCCCCTCGTCGCCCGCGCCGTTCGTGAGCCCGCTGCCGCGGCCGCGCCCGGCCGAAGCGCTGGCGCGCCCGGAACTGCGGCTCGCCGAACCGAAAGCGCCGGAGCGGATGATGGACACCAAGCCGGCCGACGCCCGGCTGAACGAGTTGAAACCTCTGGACATCAAGCCGGCCGATCCACCTGCCGCGGCGAAGGCCGTCGCGATGCAGGCTCCGGCCGTTGCCAACATCGTGCGGCCGCCGGCGCCGATTCCGCTGACACCGGTCACGGCAACGCGCGATCCGCTCGGCGATCTGATCAACCGCTCGCGCCGCGTCGCGTCGGTGCAGCGCGCGCTGACGGAATACGGCTACGGCCAGTTGAAGCCGACCGGCACGGTCGGCTCCGACACCCAGGCCGCGATCACCCGTTTCGAGCGCGACCGCAAGATTCCCGTCACCGGCCAGATGTCCGATCGGCTGGTGCGCGAACTCAGCGCGATGACCGGGCAC
>CAXUBE010000015.1:5656-23500 GCA_964249215.1 uncultured Rhodopseudomonas sp.
TGGTTGCCGCATGGCGGGGCGCGAGCCTGGCGGCAACGCGCGCCCTCTACCGGCCCGCGCTGTATGACGACGAACGTCATCGCGCCCGTTCCGCGCCGGCACAGACGCGGACACCGTCGCAACCCGCCGTCGATATCACCCGCAATAGTCGGAATTCATCCGCCACGTAGCAGGTTCGGGAACGCAAGGTGTTGTCGCGCTCTGGTCGGGCGCGCGCCGCTGCCCTATCGTCGCCGCCATGAGATTGAAATCATCGATATGGGTGGCCGCCTATTTGCGCCGCTGCCAGACCGAGGGCGTGTTCGGCGCGGTGCGCCGGCGCGGCGCCGATGAAGCGGGCGCGGTGTTCGTCAAGCTGGCGCTGCTCGACGGCAACGCGATGCTCTATACCCCTGCGCCCCAGACCGCCTACGACGACAGCCGGCCGGCCGAGCGCGTGTTCACGGCGTCATCGGCCGCGCCCCTTGCGGAAGGATCCATCGAGGAACGGCTGACCAAGGAAATCAAGTTCGATCCCGACGTCTGGATCGTCGAGATCGAGGACAAGGCCGGCCGGCACTTTCTCGATCTGGCGAATAATTAGTTGGTCCGGCCGGACACGATGCGCGGCGTTGCGGCCGTGCCGGGCTGAACCGCGGGGCGCGTCTGGGCGGGCGCCATGCGGGCGCGTCGCCGTTCGTCGTCATACAGGCCGGGGCGATATTTCGCGCGCGTCGCCGCCACGGTGGCGCCGCGCCACACCGCCAGCATGATGAGCGCTGCGCGCGCCTCGAGATTGGCATACAGCCGCGCCAGCCGGTACACGCGCTCGACCGATATGCCGAGCGCGGGATCCAGAAACATCAGCACCTGTTCGAAGATCGCGGCCGGCATTTCCAGCGCCTTGAGCGCGCAGGCCAACGGCTCGCCGCCCTGATCGCCGACGATGCGCGCGGCGATCCGCGTCGGCACGATCAACGCTTCGGCGAGTTCGCGCGTGAAATTCTCCTTGTCCGCGGCATAAGCCGCCGTTCGAAGGATCTCGACCGCGCGCTCGGCCCGCGGCAGATAGATCCGCGTGGCCGGCTTCAGCGGCGCGTCGGCGAGGTTGTGCAGGATCAGCGCGCGTTCGCCGGCGCTGGCCTTGAAGAACATCTCGTCGATCTGCGACGCGTCGTCGGGCTGCATCGCCAGGCTGGAGCTGCGGATCTGCGCTTCGGTCGGCGCCCGTGCGGGCGCGGCCGGCGCTGCGGGCTTGATGGTTTCGATCGGCGCGGCGAGCGGCATGCGGCGCACGCCATGCGAGGGATCGAGCGACAACCTTGCGCCGATCGCGGCCGGCGTATGCGGATAGATCGACAGCCGCGCGCGCACCGCGGCGCGGGTGGCGTCGTCGACCTGATCGATCAGCCGCGTGGTGAGTTCGACGAACTGGCGTTCCTCGTCGGCGCTGTGGACGTTGCTCTGGACATAGAGGTCGGTCAGCACGCGCAGCAAGGTCGGGCGGATGTCGACGCCCTCGCGGCGCGAAAGCGTCATCAAGCCGTCGAATCCGGGAAAGCTGGTCGGTGTGGTCATGAGGACATTGCGCGATTTCAAAGGATCGCCTTGATCGTAACGCATGTGTTTTAACACCGCGTTAAGGAAAACTTTTCCTTAAGACACCCCGGACCGATCCGCGGGCGATGGAGCGCGATCAGTTGCCGCTGACGGTGCGCACGACGCTGGCGATCGGGCGCGCCGCGCTGCTGCGCAGCGGCTGCGTCAACGCCGCGACCGCGGCGTCGTAGTCCGGCAGCGTCGCGACGGTGCTCTTTGTGGTGATGTAGACCACCTTGTAGCCGCCGGCCTTGAGCTGCAGCAGCAGTTCGGGCAGCGCCGCGGCCGTCGAAGCCTGGAAGTCGTGCATCAGGATGATGCCCTTGCCGGCCTTTTTCAGCTTCGTCATGGTGGAGTCGATCAACTGCGCCGGCTTGTGGATCCGGAAATCTTCCGAGTCGATGTCGATCGAGAACGTCGCGACGTTGCGCTCGCCGAGATAGCCCTTCAGCTCGGCGGTCTGGCGCAATTGCGGGAACCGGAAAAACGGCGCGATCGGCTGGCCGGCGGCGAGCGCCACGGCGCTGATGCCCTTTTCGATTTCGGCCTTGGCGTCCGGCAGCGGCTTCTTCGCGAGATTGACGTGCGACCAGGTATGCGAGCCGATGGTGTGGCCCTGCGCGACCACCTGCTTGAGGATGTCCGGATGCCAGCTCGCGTGCTTTCCGATCGGAAAGAACACCGCCTTGACGCATTGGGCGGCGAGCGCCGCCAACACCGCTTGGGTGTGACCGGGCCACGGGCCGTCGTCGAAGGTCAGCACGACTTCGCCGGGCTGCAGGAAATCATAGTCGCGGTATTGCGACAGACCCAGGCCGGGACCGCCGGTGGCATCGATCTCGACGGTACGCGAAAGGCCGAGCGCATTGGGATTGGCGCAAGCCTGCGGCGCCGGCGCGGCGGGCTTCTCCGGCACGATGATGGCTTGCGGCGCGCTGACGCTGGGCGGTGCGGACGCGGGCTTCTCGGCGGCGGCGTTCGGTCCGCCCGCGCTGATCGCGCCGGTGACAAGTTCCGCCTTGTCTGCCTTGGCGACTTCGGTCGCCGCCGTGGCCACGAGATAATGCCGGCCGGTCGCCACCGCGATCGTGATGGCCAGGACGCTGACACCCGCAGACAAAACCGTAACGCGACGCATAGCTGCACTACTCCGTGGCGACTGTCGCCTTTGCGCGACAATCGACGGAATTGGTTAAGTCCGGGTTCAGCCTGTTTGAATCAGCCGCGTGATTTGCCGCGCTTGTGCGCTGAAGCGCTGGCGCGGGATTTTCTGCCGGAGACGCGGTGCCGCGCTGGCTTGGACCGCACGATGGCGGGCGCGGCGACCTCGCTCGCCTGCAGGCTTGCGAACGAATCGCGCATCGATTCCAGCGCGCTGCTCAGTCCACCGACCTGTTCGGCCAACCGCTTGGTCTCGGTGCGCTGCGCGGTCAGCGCCTGCTGGATCGCCTGCAACTGATCCTGCACCACCTGCAACTGATCGATCGATTGCTGCTGGGAGGCTTCCAGATCCTTGGTTTTCTCGACCAACTGCTCGGAGGCCTGCGCGACGCGCGTCTGCACCAGTCGCCCGCTCACCACGCGATCCTGCTCCGGCGTGGTGCCGGAGTAATTGCGCCACGCGAAGATCGAACCGATGCCTGCGACCATCACGGCAAACGCGATCGCCGCGAGCACGATCGGTTGAGGGCCGATCCGCTGCAACGCTTTGAGTCTGGCGTTATCCGATATGTCCTCGGTCATCACACCATCAACGCCGCGTGACGGAAGCAAGTTCCCATCATCCGGCATTAAGACGCCATTAACCATGCCTGTACTTAATGATTTTGCGCCGCTCGGGTCATCGACAAAAGGCGCGGAGAGATTGGACATGGGCACCGTCATTGAATTTCCAGCGGATGCGGTCTCGCGCCGCATGGGCTCAGCAGCGGGTGCGCCGCGCGAAGGTGAAGGCATCGTTCTGATCCTTCCCGTCGTCCGGATCGAACGTCACGCCGAAACCAATGGCGACGGCGGACCGGAAGAGGGTGCAGCGCCGGGACGGCGACGACGCCGCCGGGCTCGATCCTGATACCGGATCGGGGCCATGCCGGCAACCCGCAATCCGGCGCCTTTCAAGACTGATCGCGCTCGTGCGCTGCTGATTCCGGCCGCGCTTCTCGCCGCACTGCTCGGCGGATGCGCCGGCGGCGATTTCGGCCGTACCCGGCAGGACTTCGTCACCGACGACATGCACCGCTGGATCGGCGCCGAGGCGACCGGCAGCATCGGACTGCGCGCATCGCAATTCCAACTCACCGACAATGAACGGATGCTGCGCGATCTCGCCTATCCGCTGATCGAGCCGCCGCATTCGCGCCCGGCGTGGAAGAGCGTGTTCGGCGACTATCAGCCGATCGCAGCGCCTTGGCGGCAGAAGCCGGTGTTCGATCGCACGGCCTACGGCCGGCTGCTGATCGACGAGCCGCATCGCTCGCACGCCTCGCGATATTCCGAATTGATGGACGACGTGCGCGACGATCTGACGAGGTTCGATCCGTTTTATGCCAGCGCCGCGCGGGTGATCGATCTTGACAGGAAGCGCAATGCCGGCATGCGGCTGGTCTCGGAACTGTCGCCGAAGGAGCGCGCCGACGCCGTCGCGCGCATGGAAGAGAACGCGCTGATCGTGCAGTGGGTCGAGCAATGCCTGCAGCGCAGGGTGGCGTCGTATCGCTGGGCGCTGGAGCGTCTTGTCATCCACGCGCCTGACAACATGGCGGCGGACGCCGACCGGCTGATCGGCGAACTGCAAGCGCGCGCCGACAGCGCGTCGATCGCGCCCGGCGCGTCGCGCGGCTACGTAGTCGGCGCGCGGGGCTAGCGCATCAGCGTTTGGCGGCGGGCGGCTCGGTCGATACCTTGCAGCTCGACGCCGCCAGCGAGGCCTGCGCCTGGCCCATCAGTCCCGGTTCCGGTGCCAGCGCCTTGAGCACGATCAACCCGGTGGCGGTCGGCGAATCGATGATCAGCCGGTCGGCGGCCGTGACGTCTTCGTCCTCGGGCAGTTCGGCGTGCTGTGCTTCGGTCATCAGGTCGAGCTCGATCACCTTGCGCCCGGCGGAGCGGTCGTTGATCGCGTAGTAAGCGATTTCGCTGCGGGTATAGAACGACACCGAGGTGTAGGACTGGCTCACCGGGACCGCGAGCTTGATCGGTCCGCCGGCCAGATCGTAGCGGCAGATCGCGAGCGCGAACGCCGGATCGAGGAACGGCATCGGCGCGGTGCCGGGATCGGCCGGCGGCAATGCCGACACCGCGTTGAGCTTGGTGAGCGGCGTCAGCCGCGAATACGCGTCCTGCGCCGCGCTCCGCGGCAGCGCCAGCACGCTGACGAGATGCACCACCGCGCCCAGCACCACGCCCGCGACGATCGTGAGCAGCAGCCGGATCATGGACAGCCCACCGTCGCGATCGCGGGCATCGGCGCGTCGCGCTGGGTGCGCGTGGCGACCCCGACCGGGGTGTCGTAGAGCCGCAGCATCAGCGTGTAGCGGTCGACGCCGCCGGTCGGCAGCCAGTTGCCGGAGCGCGAGCGAGCCGCGACGCGTACCTCGAATGCGCCGTCCGATCCCCGCACGATCTCCTGGCTGGTGAAGCCGTAGCGCTGCAGCGTGTTGGCGACGAGGTAACCCCTCGGATCGTACAGCGTCAGCGTCCAGAACCGCGCCGCCGGCGTGACGCCGCTGACGATCACGTCGCAACGGCCGTCGAGGGGGCGCTTGTTGTCATCGGCGATTGCGGAAAACGCGACGCCGTCGCCGGTGCCGACCGGCAACTCGCCGCTGCGCGCGATCGCGGCGCGCGCGTAGGGATCGATCTCCGCGGTACCGGTGCGCGGACGCGCGGTCCAGGCGCCGATCGTCAGCGTGCCCAGATCGGTGCCGCGCGTCGCCGTCATCCATGTGGTGCCGAGGCCGACGCCGGTCGCGATGATCAGCGCCAGCAAGGTGAGGGCGATCAGCCGCACGCGGCAATCCGGATTTGAATCTTTGTCATTCCGGGCCCGCGCCACGCTGCATCGGCTGTCGCCGATTGCGCGATGGCGCATCCCGGAACGACGAAGATGGATCGTTCGAACAGCACGGTCATCTAACAAACTAATTCTTGCGCGGCGAGGGCGCAGCCGCCGCGGCGGGTTGGCCGGGAACGGCCGACGCAAAGCTTTCCGGAAAGGCCAGCGCGCTCGACGAGGACGCTATCGGCTTGGCCGGCGCGTTGGCCACTTTGCCGAGCGTTTTGCCGGCTTCGTCGAGCAGCTTCTCGACGCGCACCAGAACGTCGGCGCCGCGCTTGGTCAGGATCGGCGGCGGGCCGGGCGTCACGTCGGGCGCCTTGGCGATGGTCGCGGAGCTGGCCGGGACGGCCGGCAGCTTCACGCCGGCGCCGATGCCGGCAATTTCCTTGATCTCGACGCCCTGATGGGCGGCTTCCATGATGTCGTGCCAGGTCTGCGCCGGCAGCGAACCGCCGGTCATGCGGTTGGTCGGCGAGTAGTCGTCATTGCCGTACCAGACCGCGCAACTGAAATTGCCGGTGTAGCCGACGAACCACGCGTCGCGATAGGCGTTGGTCGTGCCGGTCTTGCCCGCGGTCGGAATGCCGTCGAGGGCGGCGCGGCGCGCGGTGCCTTCCGAGACGACGTGGCTCATCATGCCGGCCATGTCGGCGGCGACCGATGCGGGGATCGCTTGCAGCGGCTTTTTGCCGTCGCGATCGAAACGCCAGACCAGATCGCCGGCGCCGGTGCGTACTTCGAGCACCGCGTGCGGCGTCACCGAGCGTCCCTTGTTCGGGAACGTCGCATAGGCGACCGCGTGTTCGAGCACGGTGACTTCGTCGGCGCCGATCGGCAGCGACGGCGTATCCGGCAGCGGCGCCTTGATGCCGAAGCGGCGCGCGACCTCGACGATCTTGGCGCGACCGGCCTTCGCGGGGTTGGGCGACTTGCCGCCGAGCGCGATCGACAGCTTCACCGGCACCACGTTGATCGAGCGCGTGATGGCCTGCGTCAGCGTCACCGCGCCGGAGTAGGAGTGGCCGTAATTCTGCGGGCACCAGTTGCCGATGCAGACCGGACCATCGACGATGATCGAAGTCGGCTTGAAGCCGTTCAAAAGGGCCGTGGTGTAGACGTAGGGCTTGAACGACGAGCCGGGCTGGCGAATCGCGTCCACCGCGCGGTTGAACTGGCTGGCGCCGTAGTCGCGGCCGCCGACCATGGCGCGGACGCCGCCGTCGAGATCGGACACCACGGTCGCGGCCTGCGTCGCGTGGTAATCGCGGCCGAACTGGCGGAGCTGATTCTCGATCGCGGCGTCGGCGGCGTGCTGCAGATTCATGTCGATCGCGGTACGCACCACGAATACGCGCTCGACATAGGATTTCGGGAAGGTATCGACCAGCTTGCGCATCTCGTCGAACGCCCAATCCAGGTAGTAGTTCGGCGAGTTCTCGTCGCGGCGGTCGACCGCGTTGGCGGGATTGCGCCGCGCGCCGAACACCTGGCCTTCGGTCATGAAGCCGGCGTCCACGAGATTGTCGAGCACCTGGTTGGCGCGGGCGCGCGCGGCGGGCAGGTTGATGTGCGGCGCGTATTTGGTCGGCGCCTTGAACAGGCCGGCCAGCATCGCGGCCTCCGCCAGGTTGACGTCGCGCGCCGATTTGTTGAAGTAGAAATGCGCGGCGCCGTCGACGCCGAACGTGCCGCCGCCCATGTAGGCGCGGTCGAGATAGAGCTTGAGGATCTCGTTCTTGGTCAGCCGCGTTTCCAGCCACACCGCGAGAAACGCTTCGTTGACCTTGCGCTCGATGGTGCGCTCGTTGGAAAGAAACAAATTCTTCGCGAGTTGCTGGGTGATCGACGAGCCGCCCTGGCGCACGCCGCCGGCCTGCGCGTTGGTGACGAGCGCGCGCGCGGTGCCGGCGATGTCGATGCCGAAGTGATCGTAGAAGCGACGGTCTTCGGTCGCGAGCGTCGCCTTGATCAGATTGTCCGGAAAATCCTCCAGCGGAATCGAGTCGTTGTGCTTGATGCCGCGGCTGCCGATCGGATTGCCGTAACGATCGAGGAACGTCACCGCGAGATCGGATTTCTTCAGCCAGTCGTCGTCGGCGGTCTCGCGAAACGCCGGCACCGCGAGCGCCAGCATCAGGATCAGTCCGCACAGACCGATCGTCGCGGCTTCGGAAAATGGCTCGATGAAAACCCAGCGCTTCCAGCGGCCGACATGAAAGCCGTCCATGAAGGTGGAGTAGCGCTCGTAGAGTTCGCGCGTGCCGACCGCCGAGGAGAACAGCGTCGAATCGATGCGCGCGTCGACGTCCAGCAGCAGATGCCGGAGCTTCTTCTTCCACTCGCCTGGAATAATCTGACGCACCCGGACCCTTGACCAGTTCGCAGCGCTCGGACGCCGGCGCCATCACGAACGTCTTGCGGCAGTGTTGCGGCAAACCCAAGGCACCGGCGGCGACCTTCGGGAATCATCATCTTCTAGCCGAGCATGGGCGACAAACCAATGGTCGGACAGGGATTTTCATCGGCAAGGCTAACGTTGCCGGCGCCATTCGCCCGCCGATGCGGCGTAACCGCTTGCACCGGCAGCGGTTCTGCACCTAAGAACGGCGCCTGCGCAATCCGGAAAGCCGCATTCGGCATGACGCCACGCCCCAGACAGCCTTCGGACCAGGACGGATTATTCTGGAAAACCAAGACATTGGAGGAAATGTCGACGTCCGAATGGGAGAGCCTGTGCGACGGCTGCGGGCGCTGCTGCCTGGAAAAACTCGAAGACGAGGACACCGGGCGCATCTACTTCACCCATGTGTCGTGCCGGCTGCTCGATGCCGGCGCCTGCGCGTGCAAGGACTACCCGAACCGCTCGCAGCAGGTCCCCGATTGCGTGCGGCTGACGCCGGCCAATGTCCGCGAACTGACATGGCTGCCGCCGAGCTGCGGCTACAAGCTCGTCGCCGAAGGGCGCGACCTGTATTGGTGGCATCCGCTGATCTCCGGCGATCCGAACACGGTGCATGACGCCGGCGTCTCCGTGCGCGGCCGGGTCGAGGGCAGCGAGAACGAGATTCCCGACGATCAGCTCGAGGACCACATCGTATCGTGGCCGGCGCTGCTGCCCAAGCGCGCGCGGTCGAAGACGCGGCCGAAATGATCGACGCGCCGATGAGCCGGCTCGCGGGACCCTCCCATGCGCGCGCTCGGCTGCCTGAGCGTAGCCGCATCGGCTAGAACTGCGACGCAGGCGCGAACCGCGCCTCCGCCATTTCGAACAACCTGCGTCCTCATGACCACGTCGCAACGCCGAAGCCGCCAGCCCGCCGATCATCCGGCCGTCGCGGCACCCGCCGCCGCCGCGTCGCGCATCGCGGCGCAGGTGATCGACGTCGGCGACGCGCCGCCGCTGGCGCCGCTGACCAAGGGCGAAATCCGCGCCATCCTGATCAGCCTGCTGCTGACGATGTTTCTCGCGGCGCTCGACCAGACCATCGTGGCGACCGCGCTGCCGACCATCGGGCGGCAATTCAACGACGTGTCCAATCTCTCCTGGGTGATCACCGCGTATCTCTTGGCGTCGACCGCGGTCGCGCCGGTGTTCGGCACGCTGAGCGACATCTACGGCCGCCGCGCGATGATCGTCCTGTCGCTGAGCCTGTTCGTCGCGGGCTCGGTGATGTGCGCGACCGCGCCGAACATGATCGTGCTGATCGTCGCGCGCGCGCTGCAGGGGCTCGGCGGCGGCGGCATCATGCCGGTCGTGCAGACCGTGATCTCCGACGTGGTGACGCCGCGCGAGCGCGGGCAGTACCAGGCGTATTTCTCCGCGGTGTGGGTCTCGGCCGGCATCGGCGGGCCGATCCTCGGCGGCGTGTTCGCCGAGCATCTGCACTGGTCGATGATCTTCTGGATCAACCTGCCGCTCGGGCTGATCGCGGCCACGATGCTGCTGCCGCGGATGAAGAAGATCCCGCTGTACCATCGCCGCCGCAAGGTCGACTGGAGCGGAGGCGTGCTGCTGATGGCGTCGGCGCTCGCGGTGATGCTGGTGCTGACCTGGGGCGGCAACCGTTTCGCCTGGCTGTCGCCGGGCATAATCGCGCTGACCGGCGCGGCGGCGTGCCTTGCCGCGGCGTTCGTCTGGCACGCGCTGCGCACCGGCGAGCCGTTCCTGCCGCTGCAACTGATGTCGGGATCGGTGGTGCCCTACGCGATGGCCGCGGGCGGCTTTGCGATGGGCGCGATGATCGGGCTCACGGTGCACATGCCGCTGTACTACGAGGTCGTCTATCATCTCAGCGCCAGCGAAGCCGGGCTCGCGCTGATTCCGATCGCCGCGGTCTCGGTCGGCGGCGCCAGCATCGCCGGGCGCACCACGACGCGGTGGACGCATTACAAGCGGGTCGCGATCATCGGCAACGGCTTCTCGGCGCTGATGGCGGCGAGCCTCGCGGTCGCGACGCCGATGCCGCTGTGGCTGCTGCTGGCTCTGCTGTCGCTGTTCTCGTTCGGGCTCGGCACGATCTTTCCGGTCAGCGTGGTCGCGATCCAGAACGCGGTGTCGCGCGCGCAGGTCGGCACCGCGACCGGCGCGCTGAATTTCTTCCGCGCGCTGATGGCCTCGTTCGCCGTCGCTGCGTTCACCGCGGTGCTGCTGACGGCGCTCGGCGGCGGGGTTCCGCTCGGCGGCGAGCAGGCGCAGGTCGGCGCGATCCCGGAAGCGGACCTGATCGCCGCGTTCCGCTATCTGTTTGCGGCGGCGTCGGTGATGATGGCGATCGCGGCGGCGCTGATGCTGATCATGGAAGAGCGTCCGCTGGCCGGGCCGCCGGCGCCCGCCGAGATGGCGGAGTAATCGCCGGCGTCGATCACGACATCCGGTCATCCCGACCACGAGACCTAGGCAGGACGATGCTTGAACGGCAGGAACGCGCCTCGACGGTTCCCGTGCCAACGATTACTTGATTACTGCCAGGTATTGAAATAAATGCTGGAGGCATTCTGGGAAGATCGGCCGGCACGGGCTTTGGCGAGGACGAAATGCGACCCTCTCGTGGTGTCTTACTCACTCATTTCGTAATCGTCGTGAACGTCATTGCGTATGCTTGGTCCACCCAGGTGTCGGCACAGACCATCACCGAAACGCCGGTGTCAGGCGCTCCACGCGGGATCACGTCAGGACCGGACGGAAATATCTGGTTTACCGAGTTTAGCGGTAACAAGATCGGCCACGTCGTATATGGAGGGATCGTCGAGTTCACCGTTCCGACGGCAAATTCCAACCCTGCCCAGATCGTAGCCGGTCCGGACGGCAATCTTTGGTTTACCGAATTTAGCACCAACAAAATCGGCCGCATCTCGCCGTCCGGCGCGTTCGGCGAATTCGTCATTCCGACGGCCTCCGTAAAGCCCTACGGCATCACCGTGGGCCCGGACGGGGCGCTGTGGTTCGGCGAGACCAACAAGACGAATATCGGCCGAATTGACCTTCAGGGAAACATCACTGAATTCCCGGTGCCGTTTTCGGCGTTTAGCGTCGCGACCGGTTCTGACGGCGCCCTCTGGTTCATCGGATACGCAACGGACAAAGTCGGCCGCATGACGACAGCGGGAGTCGTCACGACCTTCGCGATGGCGACGTCAGTTAATGGTCCAACCGGGATTGCTCCGGGTCCTGACGGTAATATATGGTTCACCGATCGAGCCTCTTCAAAAATCGGCCGCATCACGCTGGCCGGAGTGATCACCGAGTTTCCGCTGCCGTCCGATAAGTCTCCGCAAGGCATTGTCGCGGGACCCGATCAGGCGCTGTGGTTTCCCGATAGCAACGGCAACAGCATCGGGCGGCTCACCACCTGCGGTGAATACACCTCGTATGGGTTGTCGACCGCCAATGCGTATCCGGTCTCGATCACGAATGGACCGGACGGCCTGATCTGGTTCACGGAATATGATGGGAACAAGCTCGGTCGAATCACCATCCCGACCACGGTCGGCAAATCGGCCGCGCATGATCTGAGCGGCGACTGCAAGAGCGACATCGTCTGGCGTGATAACAACGGAACGATCGCGCTGTGGCAGATGGAGGCCGCGTCGGTCGCCGCGGCGCGCGTGGTTGGCAGCCTGCCGACGACGTGGTCGATCGTCGGCCAGCGCGACTTCGACGGCGACCGCAAGAGCGACCTGCTGTTCCGCGACCAGGGCGGCAATGTCGCGGTGTGGCTGATGAATGGCGCAACGATCAAGTCGGCGACCACGATCGGCAACATTCCGGCGAACTGGAACGTGGTCGGCACCGGCGACTTCGACGGCAACGGCAAGGGCGATATTCTCTGGCGCGACGGCGGCGGCAACGTCGCCGGCTGGTTCCTGAACGGCGCGACGTTGGTATCGGTTACGAACTTCGGCAACATCCCGGCGAACTGGAACGTGGTCGGCACCGGCGACTTCGACGGCGACGGCAAGCGCGACATTCTCTGGCGCGACGGCGGCGGCAACGTCGCGGTGTGGTTCATGAACGGATCGACGCTGCGATCGGTCGTCACCCTCGGCAACATCCCGGCGAACTGGTTCGTCGGCCAGACCGGCGACTACAACGGCGACTTCAAGACCGACGTCATGTGGCGCGACGGCGCCGGCAACAACGTGATCTGGTTCATGAACGGAAGCACGATCGCCTCCGTCGCCAACATCGGCAATCTGCCGACCAACTGGACCGTGCAGGGCGCCGCCGCGGACTGAGGCTTCGCCGGCCCGATGCCGACGTGGCCGATCATCCGGGCCGCGAGAATGACCCGGATCGCGCGACGCGCATCCATCACGCCGTGCGGGCCATGTGCCTCAGCGTGTCGATCACCGCCTGCGAATCGTAGGGCTTGCGAAAGAACTGGCTGCCGTTCGGCAGGTCGTCGAGGCTGACCTGCATGTGGCCGGATACCACGATGAGTTCGATCGGCGGCCAGCGCCCGCGGACGGCGGCGGCGAGCTTCACGCCGTCCATCGAGCCCGGCATGTCGACATCGGTGAATACGATGCGGATGTCGTCGCGGGCTTCGAGGATGACGACCGCTTCGTCGGCGTTGGCGGCATACAGCGCATCGAGGCCGGCTTCCTCGACGACGTCCATCGCCAACAGCCGCAGCAGCGGCTCGTCCTCGACCACCAGCACGATCGGCTTCCTGCTGCTCATCGCAATTCCACCGCGCCGGGTTCGATCATCGCCAGCGGCGCCATGAACTCGGCCTCGAACCCGTCGGGCCGATAGGTCTTCGTCGCATGGCTGGTGCCGACCAGCCCCATGTCGATCAGCCGCGAGCCCATGCCGCGGCGCAGCGGCGGCGACACCGGCGGTCCGCCCTTTTCCTGCCAGCGCATCGTCAGGTTCGCGGCGTCCTTGGTCCAGGTGACGTCGACGCGCCCCGGCGGCGCGCTCAACGCGCCGTATTTCACCGCGTTGGTCGCAAGCTCGTGCAGCAGCATCGACAGCGACAGCGCGGCCTTCGGATTGAGATTGATCCGCGGCCCGCCGAGCGTATAGCGGCCGGCGTCGGCGTGCACCGCGAGCGCGGCTTCGATCACGTCCCACATCCGCGCCGACGACCAGCGTTGCTCGAACATCACGTCATGGGCGCGGCTGAGCGCGGCGATGCGCCGGTTGAACGCCTTGAGCGCCTGGGCGTCGGTGACGCCGCGCAGCGTCTGCGAGGCGATCGCCTGCACCAGCGTCATCGAGTTCTTCATGCGATGGCCGAGTTCGTCGTTGAGCAGCCGCAACTGGTCTTCGGCCTGCTTGCGGTCGGTGACGTCGTGCACCATGCCGAGCATGCGCACCGCTCTGCCATTGTCGTCGCGCAGCACCTGGGCGCGCCGCGCCACCCACGCGATCTCGCCGCTGTCGGCCTTGCGGATGCGGTATTCGACGATCATCGGCAATTCGTCGCCTCGTTGTCCGCCGCCTGTCGAGATCAAATGCCGGTCTTGCTCGATCACCAGGTCCTGCACCGCCTGCGGCGAGGTGACCCGCCGATAGGGCAGGCCGTAGACGCGGCAGAACTGCTCGGTCACCGTCATCACATTGGTGGCGACGTCGACCTCGAAACTGCCGATCTGGCCGGCGTCCTGCGCCAGCCGCAGCCGCATCTCGTTTTCGCGCTGCTCCTCGGCGAGCCGCTCGGCGTCGAGCTTGGCGCGCCGCAGCTCGATCTGGATCATCACCTGCCGCGCCAGCGCTTCGAGCGACTGGATCGCGTCGGCGTCGAGCCCGCCCGGACGCGGCACCGTATCGATCACGCAGACGGTGCCGAGGATCTGGCCGTCCGGTGTCTGCAGCACCGCGCCGGCATAAAAGCGGATATAGGGTTCGCCGGTCACCAGCGTGTTGTCGCGGGTGCGCGGGTCGAGCGTCAGGTCGGGAATGTTGAGCGTCGTGCCCAGCTGGATCGCATGCGCGCAGACCGATTGCTCGATCGGCGTCTCGCAGACGCCGAGCCCCGACACCGCCTTGAACCATTGCCGCTTCTCGGCGACCAGACTGACCACCGCGATCGGCGTCGCGCACAACTTGCGCGCGAGCATCACCACGTCGTCGAACGAGACTTCGGGCGCGCTATCGAGAATGGCATAGTGGTCAAGGCTTTGCAGTCGGACCGGGTCCGAGACGAGCGCAGGTACCTCGGCCATCTGATTGAGCTTTCACGCTTGCACGCGGAGTCGCATCGTCACGCGCAAATACCAAACGCCGCGAACGTGTTTCGTTCCACAGACGCCGCCCTGCGCCCGGCTCCACCCGCACCGACCGACATCCGGCATCGCGTCGCGCAGGAGTGGTAGGCCCCTCGCGCCCGATCCGCAACCCGCATCGCAGCCGCGCGCCGCGCGTCGTCGTTGCGACGACGAGACGGTCCGGTTGGGGCCGTTCCGCCGCGACAGTGACGCAAATCCGACGTAAGCTCGCGTGCGCTTCAACCCATCGCACATCCTGGCAGTCGGACTCATGCCCGCTTCGGACGACGCTGCGACCAAGAGACAACGCCGTCCCGGCGGCGCGGGGCTGTGGGTCGCGGCGCTGTTCGTCGCCGTGCTGGTGCTGGCGGGCGCCGCGGCCGCGGCGTTCTATGCGCTGAAACCCGTGACGCTGCGGATCGCGGTCGGACCGAACGGCAGCGACGACCTCAAGCTCGTGCAGAATCTGGCGCAATATTTCGCCCGCGAACGCAGCTCGGTGCGGCTGCTGCCGGTGCCGACCGACGGCGCGGCCGAAAGCATCGCGGAGCTGACGGCGAACAATGCCGACCTCGCGGTGGCGCGCGGCGATCTCGAGATGCCGACCGACGCGCAATCGGTCGCGATCCTGCGCAAGAACGTCGCGGTGCTGTGGGCGCCCGCGGCCGCGCCGAAGGGCGTGAAGAAGGCGCCGGCGCCGGTGAAGTCGGTCGACGAACTGGTCGGCCGCAAGATCGGCGTGATCGGCCGTTCCCAGGCCAACGTCACGCTGCTGCGCGTGATCCTGACCGAGGAGGGCGTGGCGGCGGACAGGGTCAACATCGTGCAGTTCAGCGTCCAGCAGATCGCGGAGATGGCGCGCGACATGACGCTCGACGCCTTCATGGCGGTCGGGCCGCTCGACAGCAGGATCACAGGCGAGGCGATCGCGGCCACCGTGCGCAGCCGCGGCGAGCCGAAATTCATTCCGATCGAGGTCTCCGAGGCGATCGCGCAGAAACACCCGCTATACGAATCCGAGGAAATCCCCGGCAGCACTTTTGCGACGTCGCCGGCCCGGCCGGAAGACAAGATCGAGACGGTCGCCGTCAACCATCTGATCATCGCGCCCAAGGCGCTCTCGGAGATCACCGTCACCGAATTCACCCGGCAGTTGTTTTCGGCGCGGCAGGCGCTGGCGCGGGAAAACCCGGGCGTCGCCAAGATCGAGGCGCCCGACACCGACAAGGACGCGGCGCTGCCGGCGCATCGGGGTGCCGCGGCGTTCATCGACGGCACCGAGCGGACGTTTCTTGAGCGCTACAGCGATTATCTGTGGGGCGCGGTGCTGCTGCTGTCCGGCGTCGGCTCCGCCGGTGCCTGGTTTCGCAACTATCTGCGCCGTGACGAAAAGCACAAGGGCGCGCGGCTGCGCGAGCGCGCGCTGGCGCTGATCGCCGATGCGCGCCGCAGCCAGTCGCTCGAGGAGCTCGAACGGATGCAGCGCGAGGTCGACGCTTTGCTGCGCGACACGCTGGAGTGCTTCGACGACGGCGCGATCGAGGAGGGCGATCTCTCGGCATTCGGCCTCGTGCTCGAGCAGTTCCACCACGCGGTCGCCGACCGCCGGATCGTGCTGACGCATCCGACCATCGAGATGGCGCCGTCCGCCGCCGTGATGAGCGGCGAATAATCGCGCCTCGCCGCACCATTGCCGCGCCGCACCATTGCCGGTGCATTGCGCGCAATTCGCCGCGAATACCGCACTTAGCGCGCATCGGCCGTTGACCGACGCTTTACCGCTCCGGCGGCGTCGGGCCGGTGCCGGGCGGCCTCGTGATGTCACGCAGCCGCGGTCAACCATGCGGTAACCATTGCTGTCCTAGAATCGCGCCGTCGGCCGGGGAATAACCCGCGGACCATCTATAGGAGCGCGCCGTGCGGCATCTGCTGTCCAGATTCTTCGCAAATCATTCCGGCGCGACCTCGATCGAATACGCGCTGATCGCGGTCGGGCTCAGCATCGTGATCGTCGGCGCGGTCAGCAACATCGGCACGACGCTGAACACCAAATACACCACGGTGAATTCGTCCATCAAGTGACGTCCGTCGCGACTTGAACGGCGTTCGTCCTTACGCACTCGCTCCACCCCCTCCCCGCGGGAGAGGGGTCGCGCATCGTTCGTCGAAATGTTTCCGGCAAACGCCGGTGCGCGAGACTAATCCGCGATGTGCGCGCCGGCCACCGCCTGCCTGAACATCCCGTTCAAGGCGGCGGTGATGTCGGCCGGCGTGTTCGCGGTGAAGAGAAAGTTCGGCGACGCGCATTTCGCAAGCGTCGGCGGGATCGCCGGGATGATGGCGTTGACCGCGAAGTCTTCGTTGTAGGCGAAGTCGGTCGGATGCCGGATCGGCTGATACGGAATGTAGAGGATCGCGATGGTGATGCCGCGGTCCTTGATCGGCGCGCATAGCGACGGATCGATCACGGTGGCGTTGCTGTTGCCCGACCAGCCGCCGTTCCACTGCGTCCGGTCGTTCTGCACGCCGTCGGTAACCAGAAAGATGTAAGGCAGCGTGCTGATCGAGCTCTGACCGGTGCCGACGCTGCCGATCAGCGCGTTCATGGCGGGAAAAGCATTCTCGAAATGGGTGCCGCCGGAGCCGAGCGCCGTGTTGGCGCCGGTATCGAGCAGCGTCGCCAGATTGGACGCGGCGTAGTTGATGGTCGCGGCGTTGCCCGGCGAGCCCGAAATGGCGCCGGTCAGCGGATAATAGGCGAACAGATTCTGGATGAAGGGATAGAGCCCGATCCGGAACTGGTTCGCGACCTTGGCGGCGGCGTCGGCGGTCGACAGCAGTTGCTGCACGGCGTAGCCGACCGCATCGACGCGCAACTGGATGCAGGCGCCGGTGCCGTCGGCCGGGCACGACGTCACCGGCACGTTGCCGGAAAAACCCGCGGTGCGCGACAGCGAATAGCCCATGCAGTAATTGCTGGTGTCGTATTTCTGCGCGCCGTTGTCGCACGCGCCCTGACGGTTGAAGTGACAGGCGAAGGCGCAGCCGTTCGGATAGAGCGCGAAGTTGTCGGGATTGATCGCGGCCAGCCGGGCCTGTTCGGCGTCGGTCGAAGGCAGCCCCATCGAGCCGGAAACGTCGAGCATCAGATAGAAATCCAGATACAGCGGTATGGTCGCGGCCGAACTCGAACTGCCGCCGACATTGACACTCGGCAGCCCGACCATCTTCATGAACGTCAGCGGCACGTCGGCGGTGAACGTCACCCTCGACGCGAGATTGATCCCGTTCTTGACCACCGTCACCGTGGTGGCGAGATTGTTGTAGCCGGTCATGCGATCGATATGGCCGTCGAAGACGCTCTGCGCATCGGCGACGCCGGTCGTGACGGTGCCGTTGCCGGCCATCGCGGAGGCGGCGACATAGCCCGGCGACGAGGTCGCGAGCGCCGCGACGGCCGCGGCGAGCAGCAGCGCCAGCAGCGTCATCTGCAC
>CAXUBE010000016.1:0-23422 GCA_964249215.1 uncultured Rhodopseudomonas sp.
GTGCGAACGGTGGCCTTCAGGTCCTGGTCAAACGTCATAGGTCTCGCAATCCTCAGTTGGCCGGCGCGCGAAGTCGGAACGCGTTTTCGACGATGCGCAGGCCGACCTCGCCGCCGAGCGACATCAGCGATTCCGGATGAAACTGCACGCCGCCGACCGGAAGCGTCCTGTGCTCGATCGCCATCGCCACGCCGTCCTCGGTGCTGGCGGTGACCTGCAGCACGTCAGGCATCTGCTCCATCTCGACGAACAGCGAATGATAGCGGCCGATCACGATCTCGTTCGGCAGCCCGCTCATCAATCGCCCGCTGCGGACCTGGATGCGCGACGGGCGGCCATGCGCCGGTTGCGCCAATTGCCCGAGCCGGCCGCCGAAATATTCGCCGATCGCCTGCACGCCGAGGCAGACGCCGAACACCGGCAGCTTCTTTTCCAGCGCGGCGTCGATGCTGCCTCGAATCGCGAAATCCGCCGGGCGGCCCGGCCCAGGCGACAGCACCAGCAGGTCGTAGCTGTTTTGCCTGAGCATCTGCACCGCATGGATGTGGCGCACCACGGTGACGGTGGCGCCGACCTGGCGGAAATAGTCCGCCAGCATGTGCACGAAACTGTCGTCGTGATCGACCAGCAGCACGCGCTTGCCCGAGCCCGACGCATCCGGCGCCACCGCCGACAACGGCTTCGGCGCGTCGCCGCGCAGCGCCTGGAACAGCGCCGCGGCCTTGACCTGGCATTCGCGGTCCTCCGCGGCGGGATCGGAATCGAACAGACAGGTGGCGCCGACGCGCACCTCGGCGAGGCCGTCCTTCATCCGGATGGTGCGGATGGTGAGGCCGGTATTGATGCTGCCGTCGAAATTCACCACGCCGATCGCCCCTGCGTACCAGCGCCGCGGCGATCGCTCATTGTCTTCGACGAACTGCATCGCCCAGAGCTTCGGCGCGCCGGTCACGGTGACCGCCCAGGCGTGGGTAAGGAACGCGTCGAGCGCGTCGAAACCCGGGCGCAGCATGCCCTCGACATGATCGACGGTGTGAAACAGCTTCGAGTAGGTCTCGATCTGCCGCCGCGCCAGCACCTTGATGGTCCCCGGCATGCAGACCCGCGCCTTGTCGTTGCGGTCGACGTCGGTGCACATGTTCAGTTCGAACTCGTCTTTTTCCGAGTTCAGCAACTGCCGGATCTGCTCGGCATCGCCGATCGCGTCGACGCCGCGCGCGATGGTGCCCGAAATCGGACAGGTCTCGACCCGGCGGCCGTCGGAGCGCACGAACATCTCCGGGGACGCCGAAACCAGAAACTCGCCATCGCCGAGATTCATCAGCGCGCCATAGGGCGACGGATTGATCCGGCACAGCCGCTGGAACACTTCCGCCGGCGAGCGTTCGCAGGCCTCGCCGAATAACTGTCCCGGTACCGCCTCGAACAGGTCGCCGCGCGCGAAGGCGGCGCGGGCTTTCTCCACCACCGCCTGGTACTCGCCGGGCGCGTGATCTGCGAATCCCTGCCGCGGCGATCTGGCGTAGACGCTCTCGCCGGTGGCGCGCGGCAGGTCGTCGGTCGCGCGGCCGTTCCAGGCGAACTCGTAGGCGATGTGCACGCCGCGACCGGTGGCGCGGTCATAGGCCAGCAGCCGGTCCGGCACGTAGAGCACGATGTCGCGCTGGTCGCGTTCGCGGGCGCGCTTCTGGACCAGGTCCTCGATCTGGAACACGAGGTCGTAGGCAAAGGCGCCGAACAGCCCGAGCATTGGATCGGACGGCGAGCCGAACGCCGCGACCAGGTCGCGCACCAGCGACATCGCGCTGGCGCGCCGCGTGCGCTGGTCCTCGTCGACCGGTGCGTCGCCGCGCAGGATGCGACCCTCGATCCGCGTCGCGGTGCTGGCATCGATCACGATGCAGGGTTCCCGCACGACCTCGCCGAGAAAAGCGATCAGCACCTCGCCGCGCGGGTTCAGCGCCGCCAGCGAAAACGAGACGCCGTTGGTTTCGAGCGCGAGCGGCGGATCGACGAAGCCGAGGTCGAAGCTCTCATAGCGTCCCGGCACCGTGGTGCCCGACGACAGCACCACGCCGCGGCGGCGATCCAACGCATCGATCAGGTGGTCGAGCGCTGCGCCGCCGGTGAAATGATCGACCGCGCGCGACACCGCGAGCCCGCCATGGGTGCGGTAGTCGCTGTGCGGGGGAAGGGAGAACACCGTCCTGTTCATGTGATCCTCTTACGAATTGCGGGAGAGGAACGCCACACAGGACAAACGAGGCCGCCGCACTGTGGTGACGGCCCTGTCGATTGAATGAACGAAATCGCACCGGCCACCTTCAGGAGGTGGGCCGCCAATAACCAGGCTGGCGGGACGGGTTGCGCATGGCGGCCAAACCATCATCCGGGCACGGCGATGTCAAGGGGAGCGGACGGCTTGGCCGGCCGCGGCGCGCCCATTTACGGCCGGGTCGGGTTGTTCAGCATGAACTCGCCGAGATTGCGTTGCGCGCGATCGGCACGCCCGGCGGCGTTGCTGCGCATCACGTCGCGGTCCTTGCGGCAGGCGACGTATTCCGGCGAGCCCTGCGCAACATTGTTGGCGCGGCAGAACGCGTCGTCGTCATCGCCGCCGGTTGCGACCAGCGGCGGCTGGCCGCGCTCGAGGCATCCGGCCAGCGGCAACGCGGCAACCAGCAATGCGACGAGGCGTGATGAATTGTTCAGGCGCATGTGTGATTCGGTCCGGCAGCTTTGATCTGTCCGGCGAATTGGTCGGATGAAATTGCGGGCTTTGTAAGTCGGGAAACGAGGCGGCGATCAATCGTCAGCAATCGTTGGTCCGGCCCTACACCCGCGGCTTCAGCGCCGCGCTGATTTCGTCCAGCACCTTGGGGTCCTCGATGGTGGCGGGCATCGTCCAGGGCGCACCGTCGGCGATCTTCTTGATGGTGCCGCGCAGGATCTTGCCGGATCGGGTTTTCGGCAGCCGCGCCACGGTGATCGCAAGCTTGAAAGCCGCGACCGGCCCGAGCCGCTCGCGCACCAGCGCCACGATCTCGCGTTCGATCGCGGCCGGCTCGCGCGGAACCCCGGCCTTCAGGACGATCAGCCCGCACGGCACCTCGCCCTTGATCGGATCGCTGACGCCCAGCACCGCGCATTCGGCAACGTCGGGATGCGAAGCGAGGATTTCCTCCATGCCGCCGGTGGAGAGCCGATGCCCGGCGACGTTGATGATGTCGTCGGTGCGCCCCATTACGAAGACGTAGCCATCGGCATCGATATAGCCGGCGTCGGAGGTCTTGTAGTAGCCGGGAAATTCGTCGAAGTAGCTTTCGCGGCATCGCTCGTCCTGCTGCCACAGCGTCGGCAGACAGGCCGGCGGCAGCGGCAGCCTGATCACGATCGAACCCATGGTGTCGGCCGGCAGCGGCTTCGCCGCTTCGTCGACCACCTCGACTGCGTAGCCCGGCATCGGCATGGTCGGTGAGCCGTGCTTCACCGGCAGCATCCCGAGCCCGACCGGATTGCCGGCGATGCACCAGCCGGTCTCGGTCTGCCACCAGTGATCGATCACCGGCACCCGCAATTGCCGTTCGGCCCATTCCACCGTCGGTGGATCGGCGCGCTCGCCGGCGAGAAACAGCGTGCGGAATTGCGGCAATTCGGTGCCGCGGATGAATTTGCCGTCCGGGTCTTCCTTGCGAATGGCGCGAAACGCGGTCGGCGCGGTGAACAGCGCCACCGCGCCGTGCTGCGAGATCACCCGCCAGAACGCGCCGGCGTCCGGCGTGCCGACCGGTTTGCCCTCATACATGATGGAGGTCGCGCCGTGCAGCAGCGGCGCGTAGACGATGTAGCTGTGACCGACCACCCAGCCGATATCGGACGCGCACCACCACACCTCGCCGGGCTTGACGCCGTAGAGGTTGAACATCGACCATTTCAGCGCCACCAGATGCCCGCCATTGTCGCGCACCACGCCCTTCGGCTTGCCGGTGGTCCCCGACGTATAGAGGATGTAGAGCGGATCGGTCGCCAGCACCGGCACGCACGCGGCCTTTTTGCCCGCGGCGATCGCCCTGGCGCGCAGATCGGCCCAGTCGTGATCGCGCCCGGCGATCAGTTCGCATTGCTGCTGCGGCCGCTGCAGGATGACGCAGGCGTCGGGCTTGACGCTCGCAAGCCGGATCGCTTCGTCGAGCAGCGGCTTGTAGGCGACGAGCCGGCCGGGCTCGATGCCGCAACTCGCCGACAGGATCAGCTTCGGCGCAGCGTCGTCGATCCGGGTCGCGAGTTCGCTGGCGGCGAAGCCGCCGAACACCACCGAATGCACCGCGCCGATCCGCGCGCACGCCAGCATCGCGATCATCGCTTCCGGCACCATCGGCATATAGAGGATGACGCGGTCGCCCTTCGCGATGCCGAGATCCTGCATCACCGCGGCGAACGTTGCGACCTCGTGCAGCATCTGCGCGTAGCTGATGCGCGTGACGCGGTCGGTCAGCGGCGAATCGTGGATCAGCGCGATCTGGTCGCCGCGTCCGGCGGCGACGTGGCGATCGAGCGCGTTATGGCAGGTATTGACGACGGCGCCGACGAACCAGCGGCCATAAAGCCCCATCGAAGAATCGAACACCTTGTCCGCAGGCTTGATCCAGTCGATCTCGCGCGCGGCCTCGCCCCAGAACCCGTCCGGGTCGTCGAGCGAACGGGCATGCACCTCGCGGTACCGGCTTTTGTCCTGGATGTTCATCGCGTCGCGCTCCCGAAGGCTCCGGCGGTTCTTCGTCTGATTCTAGCATGATGACTTCTCTTCGAATCGTCATCCCGCTCTATTTATGTTTGAGCATGATCTGTTCGGAAAACCGGTATCCACTTTTCCGGATCATGCTCTAGCATTTTAGTATCGATCGGTGCCGGTCAATTGCCGCAGCCGGTCCTTCATCGCCTGCCGCAGGTCGTAATCGCGGCGACCGAAGCCGGCGTTGCGCCTGGCCAGAAACGCGTCTTGCGCGCGCTGCAACGTCCCGATCGCGCCCGGTCCGGCGCCCGCAGCCTCGTTCACCGCGCGGGCGTAAGCGACATCGATGGCGCGGTCGAGATTGGCAAGGTCGGGACTGGCGCAAATCGCCTTTTCGACGGCGCGGCGGGCGGTCGCGCAATTGAAGCTCGGCCGGTTGTTGACCGCCAGCAGCGCGCCGAGCTTCTCCAGTTCCTGCGCCAGCGATTTGTAGTTGCAGCGCGCGGCAGCCTGATCAGAACTGAGCCTGATGGCGGCGGCGAAGTCCGACAGCGCGCCCGGCCGGTCGCCCTTGCGGCGGCGCAATTCGCCGCGGGCGTTGTAGACATCCGCCAGCGTCGGATCGAGCAGCAGCGCGGCATCGTCGTCGGCGATGGCGCGCTCGAACATCTCCCTGCGCGTGAACGCGCCGGCGCGCGCGATCAGCGCCTTGACGCGGTCCGGTTTGCCCGTTTTGGCGTTGTCGATCAGCCTGCCGCAGGCGGCGACGATCCGCTCGTCGTCGTCACTGGCCGCGGCGCCGAAACAGGGCGCAGGATCGATTTCCGGATTGGCGGCCGGTTCGCCGCCTGCGGCCCGCGCCTGTGCGGAACACGACAGCGCGACGCACAGCATCGCGTGGAGCAAAACTCGCATCGCCATCTCGCGATATCGCGCCGGAGGATGCGCCCGTGACGGAGCGCTCCGGCGGGCCGGATGTCGCATGCCGCGCGATCTGCGTCCAGTCGCGCCGGTGTCGCGGGTATCGCTCGTCTGAACTCATGTCACCTTCAGTGTCAGCCCGCCGTCGACGATCAGCTCCAGTCCGGTGACATAGCGGGATTCGTCGGAGGCCAGAAACAGCGCTGCGTTTGCGACGTCCCAGGCATCGCCCATATGCCCCATCGGCACCTGCGCGTCGCGCGCGCGCCACATCGCCTCGACGTCGCCGCCGGCATAGCTTGCGGCCAAGCCGGCGGAATGCGCCACCATCGGCGTCTTCATCAGGCCGGGGAGGATGCAGTTCACCCTGATCTGCCGTGCCGCGAATTCCACCGCGGTGGTCTTGGTCATCTGGTTCATCGCGGCCTTGGTCGCGGCGTAGGTGACATAGGAAATCCCGAGATGCCGGATCGAGGCGACCGACGAGATGTTGATGATCGATCCGCCGCCCTGACGCAGCATCACCGGGATGACGTGCTTCATCGCCAGATACGCGCTCTTCAGATTGACCGCGAACACGCGGTCCCAGTCGGCTTCCGTGACCTCGACAACGCTGCCGGTCTCGGCGATGCCGACATTGTTGTCGAGCACGTCGATCCGGCCATAGGCGTCGAGACAGGCCGCAACCATCGCCGCGACCTCATCGCCGCACGACACATCGGCGGTGATCGCGATCGCCCGGCCGCCGTCTGACGCGATGATGTCCGCGGTTTCTCTGGCCGCGCCGGCGTTGCGATCGACGCAACAGACCTGCGCGCCGTGCCGCGCGAAGGTCACCGCGGCGGCCTTGCCGTTGCCCCAGCCCGGGCCGATCGATCCGGCCCCGACCACCAATGCGGTTTTTCCCTGCAGACGCAGCATGGCCTGTCCTTTGTCCGCGTCTAAGGGTCACACGCGCGCATCGTGACGACGTTGGCGCCGACCGGGCGCGCAAAAATATCCGACAGCGTGCGGCATTTGCCGTCCGCACACAGCCGCCATTCGCCCGCGGCGCCGGAATTGCCGAGCGCGACTTCCTCCATCGGTGCGCGCCGTGGCCGCCACGCAAACCATCCGGCGACCAGCCGCGCATCCGGCGGCGGCTCCATGCCGGCGCCTGAACCCTTGACCCGCGCCGCGATCAGGTCGAGCCCCTGCCGCGTAACCTGCCAGTCTTCCTGCCAGTCGACTTTCTCGATCGAATGGGTCCAGGCCAGCGTGAACGCGGCCAGCGCGAGCGTCTTCACCGCGCCGGCGGAGGCGAGGCACAGGCTCAAGCGGCGACCGCCGTTGCCGGCGGCTTCCGCCGCCACTGCCACGCGACGCAGGCCGTCGCCAAAATGAAGCCGGCGGTGTCGCTGAAACGGAAATCGCCGAGCAGGCAAAGCGCGGCGATGAACCCGGCAACGCGCTCGGGCAGCGTCATCCGCGTGAACAGGAATCCGATCGCCACCATGCCGAACAACCCGATTGCCACCAAGGCTTTGACGGTCGCGAACGCCACCGCGCCGTAGAAGCCGAGCTGCGGCGCCATCGGATCGCCGGCCTGCAGCATCAGCGCGGGAGAGTACACGAAGACGAACGGGATCACGTAACCGGCGAGCGCGATGCGCATCGCCTCCCAGCCGATCTTGTCGGGATTTTCGCGCGCGATCGGCGCCGCCGCCAACGCCGCCAGCGCCACCGGCGGCGACAGGTCGGCCATGATGCCGTAGTAGAACGCGAACATGTGGCTTTCGATCAGCGGCACGCCGAGCTTGGCGAGCGCCGGCGCCGCCAGCGCTGCGGTGATGATGTAGGTCGGGATCGTCGGAATCCCGGTGCCGAGCAGGATCGATAGGAACATCGTCATCACCAGCGCCAGGAACAGGCTCTTGTCGCCGAGGCTGATCACCCAGCCGCCGAAAATGGTGCCGACGCCGGTCTGCGTCATCATGCCGATGATGGTGCCGACGATCGCGCAGGCCATGCCGACGGTCAGGGCCGACTTCGCGCTTTCGGCGAGCGAATCGCGGCAGGCGGCCAAGGTCGCGCGTCCGCCTCGCGTCACCGCGGCGATCAGCACCAGGCCGGCGACGATCGCGGCCACCGGAATGATGCTGAACCCGTTGCGGGATACCGCCGCACTCACCAGCGCCAGGCCGACCCAGAAGATGTAGCGCAGCGCGGTGTTGGAAACGCCGATCGTGATGCTCACGCCGAGGATCAGCGCGACGGTGAGCGCGAGCCCCATGCTGCCGGCGTAAAGCGGCGTGAAGCCCTCGAACAGCATGTAGACCAGCGCCGCCAGCGGCAGCGCGAGGTACCAGCGGTCCACCAGCGCCTTCCACGCGCTCGGAATCTCGGACTTCTTCATGCCCACGAGGCCATGCCTGCCGGCTTCGAGGTGCACCATCCAGAACGCCGACGCGAAATACAGAATCGCCGGGATCACCGCGGCCTTGACGATCGCGGAATATTCCACGCCGAGCGTCTCGGCCATGATGAAGGCGACGGCGCCCATCACCGGCGGCATGATCTGGCCGCCCATCGAGGCCGTGGCTTCGACGCCGGCGGCAAAGGCGCGGCGATAGCCGAACCGGATCATCAGCGGGATGGTGAATTGCCCGACGGTGACGACATTGGCGACGCCGGAGCCGGAGATCGTGCCCATCATGCCCGACGCGAACACCGCGACCTTGGCCGGGCCGCCGCGGGTGCCGCCGAACAGGCCGAGCGAGACGTCGGTGAACAGTTGGATCATGCCGGCGCGCTCGAGAAACGAGCCGAACAGGATGAACAAAAAGATGTAGGTCGCCGAGACGTAGATCGGCACGCCGAAGAAACCTTCGGTGCCGTACGACAGATGCGTCACCACCTGATCGAAATCATAGCCGCGATGGTTAAGCGGCGACGGCAGATATTGGCCGAAGAACCAGTACAGCAGGCACGCGCCGCACATCAGCGGCAACGCTGCTCCCATCAGCCGGCGCGTGCCCTCGAAGATCAGCACCGCGAGCAGCGTGCCGACCGCAAGATCGAGCGT
Source organism: uncultured Rhodopseudomonas sp. (assembly GCA_964249215.1). Lineage (GTDB taxonomy): Bacteria > Pseudomonadota > Alphaproteobacteria > Rhizobiales > Xanthobacteraceae > CAXUBE01. The sequence goes on from CAXUBE010000016.1 coordinate 8,718, forward strand.
GGTCGGGTCGCCATCGCGGGCGATCAGATCCGCGTAGAATATCCACTGATACAGCCCGCAGAGAAAGCCGAGACCGCCGATCAGCCAGCCCGCCGCGCGGCCGGCATTGGTCCTGGCGGTGAAGTTGCCGATCAGGCCGAAGGTGAGCAGGATCAGGAAACCGACATGAACGCCGCGCACCACCTGGCTCGGCAGCACGTTCCACGCGGCGACCACGAGCTGGAACGCCGCGAACGCGATCCCGACGGCATAAGCCAGATGGCCCCAGCCGGAGGGGCCGAAGCCTTCCGGAAAACCGTGCTCGAAATTGTCGAACTCGATCTTCACCGGCGGCGCGTTGTCGTCGGCAGTCTGCAGCATCGTCGCTCGCCTCCACTCAGCGTTTGCGCTGTCGTCCCCGCGAAGGCGGGGACCCAGTATTCCGGAGCGGCGATCGCCGCGCACGTCTCGAAATTCTGGAATACCGGGTCGTCCGATCATGCGGGCGATGAAGTTATCGCAATTCTTATAGACGATGCTGATCGCGAATCGCCTTACTTGATGATTCCCTTTTCCTTGTAGTACCGGATCGCGCCGGGATGCAGCGGCACCGGGCTGTTGGCAGCGGCGGTCTCGAGCTTGATCTCGCGGCCGGCGGCGTGCGAATTCGCAAGCTCCGGCAGCGATTCGAATATTAGCCTCGTCATCTGGTAAGCCAGATCGTCAGACACCGCGGTGCTGCTCACCAGATAGTTCACCACGGCGGCGGTCTGCACGTCCTTGTCCTGGCCGGTATAGGTATTGGCCGGAATCGTCGCCGACACGAATGGCGGGCCGATCTTGTCGACGGTTTGCTTCGGCACCGACACCACCACGATGTCGCTCGACGTCGAAAGGTCCTTGAGCGAGGCGACGCCAAGGCCGGCCGACTGCAACGTCGCCGCGAGCTGGCGGTTCTTCATCAGGTCGACGGATTCGGCGAACGGCAGATACTCGACCTTGCCGAGGTCCTTGTAATCCAGGCCCGACGCTTTCAGGATCGCGCGCGAATTGAGCTCGGTGCCGGATTTCGGCGCGCCGACCGAAAGGCTTTTTCCTTTCAGATCGGCGATGGTCTTGATCCCGCTGTCGGCGGTGGCGACGATCTGGATGTAGTTCGGATAGATCGCGCCGATCACCCGCAGCTTGTCGAGCTTGGCCTTGAAGCCGGCTTCTTCGTCGCCCTCCCATGCCGCCTTCAGCGAGTCGCCGAGCGTGAAGGCGATTTCGCCGCGGCCCTGCTGCAGCAGCACCAGATTCTCGACCGACGCCTTGGTGGCCTGTACCTGCGTCTTCACGTTGGCAATCTTGTCGCTGTAGATTTTGCCGATCGCGACGCCGAGCGGGTAATACACGCCGGATGTGCCGCCCGTCAGCACGTTGATGAATTGCTGGGCGTGCGCCTGCGGCGCCGATACCGCCGTCGCGCCGAGCGCCACAGCGAACAATTTCGCCTTCATGGATGTTCGTCTCCCTGTCTTGTTGGCGGCGAAGCTGGACGGATGACGGGCGGCGGTCAACCCGTCAATTCGTTGCATCGGGAACGTTTTTGACGAAGGAACCGTGCGCCGCGGCCGCGCCGCGCTTGGCAAAGACGCCGTTCCCCGCGTAGTCTCGCCGCAATCGGCCCGCCAGAGGCTGGTCACACGGGAGAACGCTGAAAATGTCAGTCAATCGGGCACTGCCCAATCGGGCACCGGCCTATCGGGCCATCACATTTGCGCTTGGGCTTGCGGCTTTGCTTTATGCGGCGAGCGCACAAGCGAAGCCATGGATGATCGTCGGCAACGACGAGAAGGTCACGTGGGACGGCGACGGCAAGGTGATCCTCGCACCCGTCGGCAATGATACGGTGCTGATCGTCGACCTCGCCAATCCGGAGGAGCCGAAGATCGCCGCGACGTTGCCGCTGAAGAACTCCGTTGTCGGACCGCCGGTCAACCTCGACATCGATCCTACGGGCTCGATCGCGTTGGTGGCGGATTCGGTCGACGTTGCCCGCGACGGCGAGGCGCTGAAGCAGGCGCTCGACAACAAGGTCTACGTGATCGACCTGAAGTCCAGCCCGCCTAAGCTCGCTTCGACCGTCACCGCGGGCAAGCAGCCGTCGGGGCTGAGCATCAGCCCGTCCGGCAAGATGGCGCTGGTCGCCAATCGCGGCGACAATTCGATCAGCGTGCTGTCGATCGACGGCACCGACGTCAAGGTGACCGACACCATCGCGATGCCGGACAGCGTCGCGCATGTGGTGTTTACGCCCGACGGCAACCGCGCGCTCGCGGTGCGGTTTCCGGCGCACAAGATATCGATGCTGGATATCGCCGGCGACAAGGTGAGCTACAACAAGGTCGACCTGCCGACCGGGCTGTGGCCGTACAATGTGGTGGTGGCGCCGAACGGCAAGATCGCGCTTACCTCCGACAATGGCGGCTCGGGATCGTCCGACGGCAGCGTCGATACCACCAGCGTCATTGATCTGGAGGCCAATCCGCCGCGAGTGATCGACCGTGTCATCGTCGGCGACGGGCCCGAGGGGCTGGCGATGAGCCCGAAAGGCGATCTGGCGGTCGCGGCGATCCTGCGCGGCTCGAACATGAAGAACATGTTTTTTCACCAGAAAAACGGCAGTCTCTCGATCCTGAAGATCGACGGCAAGAAGGTCACCAAGACGCAGGACATCGAGGTCGGCGGATTGCCCGAAGCGGTGGTGTTCACGCCGGACGGCAAATACATCCTCGCCGGCAATTACCTGACGCAGGATTTCTCGATCCTGAAGGTCGGCGGCACCAAGGTCACCGACACCGGCAAGCGCTTCAAGGTGCCGGGGCACCCCGCCTCGGCGCGAATGTCGCGCTGATCCGCGTTCCCCTTGCCGGCGCGTCCGCGCGCCGGCGTCCTTTTTCTTTCGCCGAGGAATCAAGCCGATGCATCGCTCTTTTTTGCGGCCGTCCCGCTGCTCGTTGCTGGTCGTCGACTCAGCGCTCTGTGCGATGCCGCTGATCTCGCGCCGCGCCGGCGCCGAGCAATGGCCGTCGCGGCCGGTGAAGTTCGTGGTGCCGTTCGCCGCCGGGGGCACCACCGACATTCTCGCGCGCGTCGTCGCGGCCAAGATGTCCGAACAGTTCGGCCAGCAGTTCATCGTCGAGAACAAGACCGGCGCCGGCGGCAACATCGCCGCGGATTCGGTCGCGAAAGCGGAGCCCGACGGCTACACCTTCATCGTCGGCACGCCGGGCACGCATGCCATCAACCAGTTCGTGTTCAAGGCGATGACCTACGTCCAGGTCAAGGACTCGCCGCCGGTGATCGTGATCGCGAACGTGCCGAACCTGTGCTCGGTGACCAATGCGCTGCCGGTGAAATCGGTCGCCGAACTGATCGCCTATGCCAAGGCCAGGCCCGGCGAATTGTTCTACGGCACGCCGGGGCTGGGCTCGACCGCGCATGTATCGACCGAATTGTTCAAGTCGATGGCCGGGCTCGACATCGTCCACGTGCCCTACAAAGGCAGTGCGCCGGCGCTGACCGACCTGATCGCCGGCCGCGTGCATCTGATGATCGACAATCTGCCGGCGGCGCAGCCTTTCGCCGAGGCCGGATCGATCCGCCCGCTCGCGGTGTCGACCGCCAGACGCTGGCCGCTGCTGCCGGATTTGCCGACCATCGCCGAGGCCGGCGTGCCGGGCTATGAGGCGGCGTCTTGGTTCACGATCGGCGCGCCGGCAAGAACGCCGAAGGACATCATCGAGAAGCTCAACGCCGGCGTCGACAAATTCATCAAGACCGAGGACGGCACCGCGCGGCTGCGCAAGCTCGGCGCCGAGCCTGCCGGCGGCTCGCCGCAGGAGATGCAGGACTATGTGCTTGCTGAAACCGAGAAATGGGGCAAGGTCGCTAAGTTCGCCGGCATCAAGCCGGAGTGACGGGCGGACAGCCAGGCGGCAGGCGCGCTACTCGAATTTCATGTCGACGCATTTGGCGACGTCGGAGCCGAGCCCCGATGCGATGGTGATGCATCCGCGCACCTTCTGCGCGCCGATGTCGGCGGCCCACACCGCGTAGCCGCCGGGGCCGAAGAACGAATTGGTGTTCGGCGGCTCGGTCTCGGTGGCGTCGAACGCGTAATTGCCGTCGGTCTCGAAAATGCGCGGCTTTCTGACACAACTGCCGTCGGTCTGGATGTTGATGACTTCCTTGTTGTCGCGGGTCAGCGCGAGGCTGACCGAGCAGCGGAAGTAGTCCGACGTCTTGACGTTGAACAGATACGCATAGCTGCGGCAGGTCGCGGTGTTGAGCTTGCCGGGGCTGAGCCCGCGGCTGCAGGAGATGCGCTGGTTGTTGCTGAGCCTGAGATCGTCGGCTTGCGCCGCGGATGCCGTCGCCAGGAGGATCGCCGCCAGCAGCATGCCGTCGATATGTCCACGCATCCGAATCATCCCTGGCCGGCCGTCGTCCGTTCGGTTTTTAGTTTGAAAACGCCCCGCGTCAAAGATAGGCGGCTTGCGGTTGGCGGCAAAATCGCAAAGTCGTGCGACGGCGCACGCGATGCGGCGGAGCGCCGTATTGACGCGCGAACGGCGTTCGTGATTTGTTCAAGTGGCGGTCCGGCGTCGTCGGATCGTTGCGCGCGATTGCCGGAGCGACCGAATTCCGGACGACATTTGGAGAATGAAGGCATGACCACACGCTTGATCCGGGTGCTGTTCGCGGCGGCGGCGGTCAGCGCGTTTTCCGGCACCGTCTTGACGAGGGCTTTTGCGCAGGCGGCGCCGACGCCGTGGGTGCTGACCCCGGACATGGGTTACGGCTACGACGCCAACGGCAAGACGTTCAGCTACAAGATGGGCACCAGCAACGCCAAGGAACTGTTCAAGGGCGCGAAGAAAGTGCCGAAGAACACGCTGTTTTTCATCGGTGAAAACGGTCAGCTCTATATGCGCAGCGGGCCTTATCTCGAAGGCGACGGCAAATTCAAGTTCGGGCCGGGCTGAGGCCGCGCGCTCCACTTTACCCTCCCCTGGAGGGGAGGGTAAAAGAGAATCAAAAGGCCGCGGCGAGATCGCGCGCGCCGGGCAAGTTGCTGTTGGCGTCCATCCGCGCGTCGGTGACCGCGAGCAGCTTCGCCACCGTGTTGTGGCGGATCGCGACCGGATTGCGCTCATAGCCGCCGCGCTGGAAGAAATTCGCGGTCGGCACCTGCTCGCGCATCGCCTGCGGCATCGTCACCATATCGAGGCCGGTGCCGTCGCCGGTGAGGTTCATCATCTCGAGCTCGGCGGCGGTGAGCGGCCGGTTGTAGCCCTTCTGCTGCGCGAACACGACCGAGGTCAGAAGCTTGTGGGTCTGCAGCATCGGTCCGACGTCGATGTCGAGCACCATCGCGTGCAGCGCCCAGCCCTGCGGTGTGTCGGCGAGCTTTTCATGCGCGGCCCACTCGTCCGGCACCGAGCGGGCGAACGCCACCATCTTCTTCAGCACCGCGACCTTGTGATCGAGTGCCTTGCGCGCCGGACCGCTGGCCTGCGCCGCCTTGTCGCTCAGCGTCTTGACGATGACTTGGCCCTGCTCGGCGAGCAGTTCGACGCTGTTGGTGGTCAGCAACTGGTTGTAGCCCACCGCGGTGGAAATCGCGCGCGAACCGGGGCGCGAAGCGCTGAGCCCGGACTGCATGTCGTGATTGCCGTTGCCGCCGGTCTCGAACGAATAGACCCGCACCGCCTGCTCGCGGGTCAACCCGGCGGCCGCGGCGACGCGGGCATAGGCACGCTTGAAGTCGACCTCGCTGGCGGGACGCTGCGGCGCGAACTGAAATTGATCGGACGCGGCACGCAACAGGTCTGCAACCACGGGAATCGCCTTGCGCTCGCGCGCGGGGCCGTCCTGCGGCTCCGGATCGACGGGCTTCTTCGGCCCGTCATACAGCGGCGGCTGGGTCAGCACGTAGTCGTCGAGCGTGATGGTCTCGCGGCTGCGGCGCTTGGCGTTGCGGCCGCGGCGCTTCTCGGAAATTGCGCTCCAATAGACGCCGGCCTTCTCGTCGAACGCGGCGCGCGCCTCGCGATACTCCTGCAGCTTGCGGCGATAGTCCGCGATCTCCTGCGAAGACGCCGCCTGCGCGAACGCATCGATCGCGGCGCCGGGGATGCGCGTCTCGCCGGCGGATGCAGGCAAGGCGATCAGCCAGGCCAGCGCGCTCAGGGTTGCGAAACGAATCGGTGCGGATGCCATGGCCTATCCTAAATCATATCCGTGTCGGGATTCCGAGCCGATCGCGCCACGCGCGCCAGCCGGAAAGAACGCCGACCTCATCGGCCGCGCGTTTCATCGTCAGGCCGAACACCAGCACCATCGACGGCACGCCGAGCGGGATCAGCGTCTGCTCGGCGAGCGCGCGCGCCACCAGCGGCATCAGCCACATCGCCGCAAGCGCGGTCTTCTCGTACCGCGCAAAGCCGCGCTCGAAACCGTGCACGGCGAGGAACGCGATCGCCGGCGCCAGCGCCACGAAATCATAATCGAGGCTGTAGGGCGTCGCCAGCACCGAGGCGATGATCAGCGCCGCGGCCTTCAGCGGATACGCCGCGGCGCTGCGCCACAGCCAGAGCAGCGCGAGCGACAACGCCGCGGCGACGCCGCCCTGGATCATATAGGCCAGATGCACGCTGCCGCCCCACATCCGCACCCATGAAAACACCGTCTGAATCTTGTGCCAGCCGGTGCCACCCTGCTCCAGCACCACCTCGCGCGTGAACGGCATCGAGTCCGCGAAGGCGCGCCAGATCTCCCAGCCGAACGCCAGCGTGGTGACGAGCAGCAGCGCCAGCACCGTCGCGGCCGCCGAGCCGAAGGCGCGCCAACGACCGCTCGCCAGCAGCACCAGCGGAATCATCACGCCGAACTGCGGCTTGTACGACAACAACCCGAACAGCACGCCGGCGAGGATCGGCCGCCGGTCCAGCACCACCAGCGCGCCGCCGGCGAGCGCCGCGGTAAGAAAGCCGTTGTGGCCGTGATAGAGGTTGACGAACCCCGCGGGCGACGCGACCGCCAGCAACAGCCATAGCGGCCGATACGCCGGCGCCGGCGCGCCGGGCTTTTTGGGCGGGTGCGCAATGCGCAGCAACGCGGACAACATGGCAAGATACAGCAGCAGCGTCGCGAGCTGCCAGACCAGGAGCGCGGCGGCGTAGGGCAGCAGCGCCAGCGCGCCCGCGATGAACAGCAGGAACGGCGGATAGTGCCAACCGTAAAACGGTGTGTCCGGCCCGAAGATCGCCTTCTCGCGGGCGTGCTGCGTTTGCGGATCGAACGCCAGCGCCGGCGTGCCGTCGCGCACATAGCTGCCGCCGGCGTAGATGTCGGAGAAATCCGTGCCGAGCGGCCGGCCTTTATAATCGTTGAGGCCATCGGACGTGGCGATCAGATAACCGAGCCCTCCGAGCGAGGCAACCAGCACCGCCAGCGCCCACAGCCGGACGCGCTCGCGCGTGATCCAATCTCCGCTGCCGAGCGTCCCGATCAATGTGCTCATGTGATGGCTCCGCGCCTTCGCCGACCGGCGATGCTGCCAGCGAACACTTACCAAGCGATGAAGCAGGCGGCTTGACGGAATAATTTTTGCGGCCGGAATTTCGTCCAGAAAAAAACATTCGCGATCGGCAGACTGCGACACGCCGTCCGACAAGAGATGGTGGCATCAAACCGGCGATTTTGTGCGTCAATGAGTCGACTTTATGCGTTTCTGACTGCCGACGAATTCGATGCACTGGAGCAAGTCGACGAGGGTCGATACCGGACCATCTTGAACGACGCCAAGGAGCGGCTGATCACGCTCGGCTATGTGCACGAAAGCGACGCCGGCCTGGAAATCACCAGCAGCGGCAGGATGCGGCTGGCATTGGGATTGTGAGCTTAGCGATTCTTCTTGGACATAATCGCTCGACTTCTCTTCACTTCTCCCCCGATCCAGATCTGACATTGCCGTTCGTTCGGCTGATCGGGATCACGGCTCGACCTTTGTCGACGCGGTGCGCGGCAGATAGACTGCAACGGTCGGCTGTCGATGAAGCGGCTTGCCGCTTCATGCGGTTGATCGATCGCCTCGGCGACCCCCGCCCAACTCCACAGCCGCAATTCCGATACCCATCGCCCGGAGTTAGAAAACCAGTCGCGCGGCAAGTCAATGGCAGATAAGCAACACATGGAAATCGCCTGCCGGAGCGGTGCCGTCGGGCAGCGAACCCGCGATGAACGGCGCGGCGTCTTCCGCGGGCCGCGTTCCGAAGAATAAAGTCGACCGGGGAGGAGACGAACCATGCAGATCGAACCGCAACAACTCGCGCGGAGCTTCGAGATTCTCGAATTGCCGGACGGCTTCTACGACGATCCCTACCCGGTGTACCGCGCGTTGCAAACCTATCAGCCCGTGAAGCGGATGCGCAACGGTTCGTATTTCGTCACGCGCTACGACGACCTGGTCGCGATCTACAAGAACGCGACGTGCTTCAGCTCCGACAAGAAAATCGAGTTCAAACCGAAATACGGCGACACGGCGCTGTACGAGCATCACACCACCAGCCTGGTGTTCAACGACCCGCCGCTGCATACGCGCGTGCGCAGGCTGATCGCCGGCGCGCTGACTCCGCGCGCGATCGCAGAACTGGAGCCGGCGCTCGTCGCATGGGTCGATCGTCTGCTGGACAAGATGAGCGTAAACCGCGACGTCGACCTGATCGCGGATTTCGCGTCGGCGATTCCGGTGGAAGTGATCGGCAACATGCTGGCCGTGCCGCAGCAGGATCGCGAACCGCTACGCGATTGGTCGCTTGCAATTCTCAGTGCGCTCGAGCCGGTGATCGGCGAAGAACTGCTCGCGCGCGGCAACGCGGCGGTCGAAGATTTTCTGGCCTATCTCGAGAGTATCGTTGCCGAGCGCAGGCGGCGTCCCGGCGATCCGGACAAGGACGTGCTGACGCGCCTGATCCGGGGAGAAAAAGACGGCGAGCAGCTCAGCGCGCCGGAGCTGTTGCACAATTGCATATTCCTGCTCAATGCAGGCCATGAGACCACGACCAATCTGATCGGCAACGCTCTCGTCACGCTGTGCGACCACCCGTTCGAAAAGCGGCGGCTGATCGCGCATCAGGATTTGACCAGGACCGCGGTCGAGGAGTTTTTGCGCTATGAGAGTTCGAACCAGTTCGGCAACCGCATCACCACGCAAGCCGTGACGGTGGGCGGCGTCGAGATGCCGGCCGGGACGCAGATCACGCTTTGCATCGGCGCCGCCAACCGCGATCCGGCGCAGTTTCCCGATCCCGACCGGCTGGATGTCGGGCGCACGCCGAACCGCCATCTGGCGTTCGGCACCGGCATCCATCAATGTGCCGGGATGGCGCTCGCGCGGCTCGAAGCAGCAATCGCCATCTCGCGTTTCCTCGCGCGGTTTCCGAACTACGCGCTATCGGGCGAGACGGTGCGCGGCCGCCGCGCGCGCTTTCGCGGTTTTCTGCGGGTGCCCGCGAGGCTGGCCTAAGCGTTTCTGATCATGCGCCGGGCGCCAGACGGATCGCATGCAAGGCGGCCGGATTGGCGTCCGCGCCGTGCCGATCGATCGCGACGTATCGACCGTCCCAATAGGCCAGCGCAGAGCCGTGTCCGGACCCGATCGTTTCGAGCGCGCGCCCGACCACGATGGCATGCGAATGCCGCTCGACGATATCCTCGACCTCGCAATCGATCGCCGACAATGCGTCGGCCAGAAGCGGCACGCCCGATGCGCGGGTGATCCACTGCGCGCCGGCAAAGCGATCCGCCCCCTTCAGACCGCCGCGACCGGAGAACCGGTCGGCAATGTCGATCTGGCTTGCGGTGAGAATGCTGACGCCGAACACGCCGTATCGCTTGAGCACGGGATAGGACGAGGAATTGCGGTTGACGCTGACGATCAACGTCGGCGGATCGACCGACAATGACGACACCGAGGTCACGGTCATGCCGGTGATATCCTTGCCGCGCCCGACGCTGATCACGCTCACGCCGCCGGCCAGGCTGCGCATGGCGTTGCGAAAATCGGCGGAAACCGCGTCGCGGTCGATCTTGACGGTACGGATGGGGGAATTCATGGCGGCCTCAAAAATCTGGCGCCGTCTCGGCGCCGTCGAGAAGATAATTCAGGATCGCGCCCTCGAATTCCGCCAGAGGGGCGGAGCCGCGGCGGCGGGGGCGCGGGATATCGATGGTCACGTCATGCGTGATGCGGCCGTCGTCGATGACCAGGACGCGGTCCGCGAGTGCCACCGCTTCCGCCACATCGTGCGTCACCAGGATCGCGGTGAAGGCCTGGTCATGCCAGACGCGCTCCAGAAGCCGTTGCATGGAAATACGCGTCAATGCATCCAGCGCTCCGAGCGGCTCGTCGAATGCGAGCACGCGGGGCTGGCTGACCAGCGCGCGTGCCAGCGCCACCCGCTGTTTCTGCCCGCCGGAAAGCACCGCCGGCCAATGATCGCGTTTGTCGTCGAGGCCGACCTCGCCAAGCGCCCGCTCCGCGTAGCTTCGCGCATCGGGCGAAGCACGGTGGCTGCCGAGACCGACCTCGACATTCGACAGCACGCGCGCCCAAGGCAACAGCCTCGGCTCCTGAAACATCACGCGGATGTCTTCGGCCCGCGCCGTTGCGCCAAGCCCAACGCTGCCGGCATCGATGGTTTCCAGCCCGGCGATCAGACGCAGCAGCGTGCTCTTGCCGCAGCCGCTGCGGCCCACGATCGCGACGAACTGACCCGCCGGAATGTGCAGATCGATGCCGCGGAGGACCTCGTTATCGCCGTAGGATTTGCGCAATCCGCGGATGGTAAGCGACAGCCCGCGCCGCGCGTCGGAGACGCGGCTCACAAGCTGCGGCCGTTCGATGTCAGGTGAACTCCCAGCCTGGGCACCCGCGTCAATCAATCGAAGAGCCTTTTCCATGGCAATCAATGCTCCTGGAAGGCGGGATGCCAGGACAGCGTGAGCCGCTCGAGCAGGCGCGACGTGCTGTCGGCGAGCTTTCCGAGCAGCGCGTAAATCAGGATGCTCAGCACCACCACGTCGATCTGCATGAATTCGCGCGCCTGCATCGCCATGTAGCCGAGGCCCGACGACGCGGCGATGGTTTCGGCCACGATCAGGGTCAGCCACATGATCCCCAGCGCGAAGCGAACGCCGACGAAGATCGACGATAGCGCGCCCGGGAAAATCACGCGCCGGAACAGTTCGCGATCGCCCATGCCATAGACGCGGCCCATTTCGATGAGCTGCGGATCCACGGTGCGAATGCCGTACAGCGTGTTCAGATAGATCGGGAAGAACACGCCCAGCGCGACCAAGAACAGCTTGGCGGCTTCATCGATGCCGAACCACAGGATCACCAGCGGGATGAGCGCCAGATGCGGAATATTGCGCACCATCTGCAGGGTGGTATCGGTGAGCTTGGTGCTGAGCTGCGACAGGCCGTTGATCAGGCCGAAGCCGAAGCCGATTCCACCGCCGATCAAAAAGCCGACGCCGGCCCGCCAGAAGCTGACCCAAATATTGCGGACCAGTTCGCCCGACAGCAGCAATTTCCATCCCGCGACCGCGACATCGGTCGGCGCGGGCAGAACGCGGGGCGACACAAATCCGGCGACGCAGGCGACCTGCCAAAGCAGCAAGATCGCGAGCGGGACCAGCCAAGGGATCACGCCGTCGGCGCGCGGCAATCGCCATGCGCGGATGCGCGGCAGTGCTTCGATCAGGCTCATGACTGCGCCGCCTTGATCAACGGACGATGTTCGTTCGCGATGGTCTCGCCGAACGGTCCGGTATTGACCCGGATCGGCGTGACCCCGCCGGACTGCCGCAGCGACAGCAGCGGAAAGACCAGTTCGGCAAAGCGATAGGCTTCCTCGAGGTGCGGATAGCCGGACATGATGAAGGTGTCGATACCGACGTCCTGATACTCCTTGATCCGCGCCGCGACCGTCTCGGGATCGCCGACAAGCGCCGTGCCGGCGCCACCGCGCACCAGGCCGACGCCGGCCCACAGATTCGGGCTGATTTCGAGTTGGTCGCGCCGTCCATGATGGAGCTGCGCCATCCGCTGCTGGCCCACTGAATCCATGCGCGCGAATATCTTCTGCGCCGCCGCCACGGTGTCATCGGTGACGTGCTGAATCAGTTCGTCGGCCGCCGTCCAGGCCTGCGCGTTGGTTTCGCGCACGATCACATGAAGACGGATGCCGAAGCTGAGCTTGCGGCCACGTGCGGCAGCGGCGGCCTTGACCCGTTCGACTTTTTCGGCGACCTGCGCCGGCGGCTCGCCCCATGTCAGATATTTGTCGACGGTGTCGACCGCGACGTCGATGCCGGCATCCGACGAGCCGCCGAAATACAACGGCGGACGCGGCGACTGCACCGGCGGGAACAAGAGCCGGCCGTCCGCGATCCTGATATGCTTGCCCTCGACGTTCACGGTCTTGCCGGCGAGCAGGTCGCTATAGACGCTCAAGAACTCGCGCGTGACGGCGTAGCGCTCGTCATGATCGAGGAAGATGCCGTCGCCTTTGTTCTCGACCGGATCGCCGCCGGTCACGACGTTGATCAGCAGGCGTCCTTTCGACATCCGGTCGAGTGTCGCGGTCATGCGCGCGGCGACGCTCGGCGATTGCAGACCCGGGCGCACCGCGACGAGGTAGCGCAGGCGCTCGGTCCATGGCGCCACCGCCGATGCGACCACCCAGGAATCTTCGCAACTGCGCCCGGTCGGCAGCAGCACGCCGAAATAGCCGAGCCGATCCGCGGCCTGCGCTATCTGGCGTAGATAGTTGAAGTCCACTTCGCGACCGCCGGTGGTGGTGCCGAGATAGCGGCCGTCACCATGGGTCGGCAGGAACCAGAGGATGTTGGCCGGGGTGTCCGCACTCATGATCCGGATTTCCGTGCAATGTCCGACACGCGGACTTCCCTGGGGATCAGCTTGAGCTGATGAAGCGTGTCGGCGATTTTCTGTTGCTCCGCCAGAACCTGCGCATCGATTGGCTTGATGCCGTAGGATTGCCGCTGCAGCGCGCGTTCGAGCACCGGAACCGGTAGCCCGACCGATGGCGCGAGCTGTTCGGCGACGGCATGTATGTCGGTCCTGGCCCATTGATCGACCTCGCGCAGGCCGTCGAGCAACGCGTCGAGCACCTTGGGTTCGTTATCGAGAAACTTCTGCGACGCGAGATAGAATTGCGTGTTGGAGACCAGACCCGTGCCGTCGGTCAAGGTCTTCGGATCGAGCGAGGTCTCGGCCGCCGCCTGGTACGGATCCCACACCGACCATGCATCGACCGCGCCGCTGGCAAAGGCCGCGCGGCCATCCGCCGCCTGCAGAAACACCGGCGTGATGCCTTCGTATTCGACGCCGGCCTTCTCGAGCGCCTTCACCAGCAGATAGTGCGCATTCGATCCCTTGGCGACGGCGACCTTCTTGCCTTTCAGATCGCCCACCGAATTGATCGGACTGTCCTTGGAGACGAAAATGGCTTCGCCTCTCGGCGCCGGCGGCTCATAGGCGACATAGCGGATCGGCGCGCCGGCCGCCTGCGCGAACACCGGCGGCGTCTCGCCGGTATTGCCGAAATCGATGGCGCCGATATTGATGGCCTCGAGCAGCGGCGGCCCGGATGGAAACTCGGTCCACGTCACGTTATAGCCGAGCGTCTTGAGCTTCGTTTCCAGCGTTCCCTTGCTCTTGAGCAGGACGAGCTTGCCGTATTTCTGGAAACCGATCCTGACGGTCTTTTCCTGGGCGTAGGATGTGCCGAAGGCGGCACCCGCAATGCCGATCGACAGAACCGCGCTCGCGATCAAGCGCCGAACGAAATGTGTCATGTTGAATGTCTCCGTGTGAGGTTTGCCCGCGCGCTCAGGTCTGAGTGTTGCGCCAGACGATGTCGCGAACCGCGATCTGTCTTGGAATTAATCCGAGTTGGAAAAACCGATCGGCCACGCCTTGCTGGGTCGCGACGATGTCGTCCGTGACGGGACCAATGGAAAACGAGGAGCGATTGGCGGCGACCGTCTGGATGTCCAACGGAATGCCGGTGACCGCGCTCAGCGATTTCGCCACCTCGTCGCGGTGCTGCTCTGCCCATGCAGCCGTCCAAACCGTCACGTCGATGATCTGTTGCAGCACCTGAGGCAGGTTCTTCGCGAAATCGCGGTTCGCGATAAAAAAGGAATTCGTCTTGCCGATGTCGAAGGCGTTGACCAGAATGCGGCCGCTCTGCTTGATTTCGCCGATCGCGAAATACGGATCCCAGATCGACCAGGCATCGATGCTGCCGTTGGCGAATGCCGGACCGGCGTCCGGGGGCGCCAGGTACACCGGCGTAATGTCGGAATAAGTGAGGTTTGCCTTTTCCAGCACCTGAACGACGACGTTGTGGGCGCTCGATCCCTTGGTGAAGCCGATCCGTTTGCCCTTCAAATCTGCAATGCTGCGGATGCTGGAGTTTTCAGTAACCAGAATGCCCTGCCCGTTGGTGACGGGCTGGCCTGCGGCATAGACGATCGCCGCGCCTGCTGCCTGCGCGAAGATCGGGGGCGCATCGCCCACCGCGCCGAAATCGACGCTGCCGACGAAAATAGACTACAACATCTCCGGACACGACGAAAACTAA
>CAXUBE010000017.1:0-22897 GCA_964249215.1 uncultured Rhodopseudomonas sp.
GTACGCCGCCCATTGTGTGGACGACTCGCCGCTGTTCGTGGCGACCTGGTACACCGTCGCCGTTGCGCTGGTCGCAGGCGTCGGCGCGCTGGCCGGCAAAAAATGGCTGCGCTATTGAGACGCTACGCCGCCGAGGCCGGACTGGCCGCAACATGCTGCATGCGATGGAAGCGCAGCACCTGCTGCGCGGTGGAGAGCCGCAATCGCTCATAGGTGGCGCGGCAGATTTCCAGATCGTCGGTCTCCATGCCGGCCAGTTCCTCGCGCATGCGGATCATCGCGCGCACCGCCGTCCACGATAGTCCGGATACCTTGGCGAGAATCAGAACGCCTTCTTCGTGCGTTTCCACCATCATACTCTCGACAATCTCGATCGAAACGTTGGCGAGGCATGCGATCGCGGCATTGGTTTCGTCGAACTTCTTCTCCTCGGCGAAGCTCGTGACCAACCCCTCATCGAGCCGGCCATCCTCGAACAGCGAGCGCACGAGGCCGTGGGCGATCCGGGTTTCGCGGCTCATCGCGGCCGGCGCCGAGCGTGCCAGCCGCGTGGCCTGCCGGACGGCGATGGTGACGTCGTTTGCGATCTTCGGATTGGCGGCGCTCAGCCGCGCGCGAACCGAAACGGAGGCGATCGCGATCAGCCTCAGATAGTGCGCGCGCGGAATCGAGGGGCGCAGCCCGAGGCAAGTCGCGAGGTCATCGTCATGTTCGGCACGCGCCACCAGCGTCTCGTAACCGGCATTGGTCAACTCCGCGCCATCATTGTTGACGACGTTTTGCACCACATGGTCGTTGCCGATGCTCACCAGCACGTCGGTCACGGCACCGCTCAGCCTCTCGCGCGTCGAGATCGCCAGCATGTGTCCCTGCGACTTGGAGCGCGCATTGGCGATCAGCATGGTGTCGTCGAGCCGTCCGGATCGGGCCAGCACCGGCGCGGCGACCTCGACCAGATCCTCGAACGCCAGATGGCGGATGATGCGTGGCGGCGCCTTGGCCACCGGCGCAAGACGCTCCGCCAGAAGCGTTTTCGCCTTGCCTTCGATGTGCATCACGAGACAGTTGAAGACGTCGTCGAACACCGCGATCTGGTCGTCGGTGTAGTTCACCGCGCCATCGATGAACAGATCGGTCACGCGGCGCAGCGTCTCGACCCGCCGCGCCACGGTTCCGTGGGCCAGCGTCGACTGCAATTCGTCGAGAAGGGTTGCGGTTGCGCTTTTCTTGCTGCTCATCACTCTGTCCTGGAGCGGTTTGCGTTGTTTACGCCGAAATACGTCAGGCGCAGGCGACGCGGTTTCTTCCGCGCGCCTTGGCCGCATAAAGCGCGCTGTCGGCGCGCGCGAGGATTGCATCGGAACTATCCTCTACCGCGACCGTCGCGATGCCGGCCGAGATGGTGACGGCCATACCGGTGGAGAACGCGCTCCAATCGAGTTCGGACACGATCGCGCGCAGCCGCTCGACCAAGGGCGCCGCCTCGTCGCGCGTGGTGTTGGGCAGCACCAGCAGGAATTCCTCGCCGCCGTAGCGGCCGAACTTATCGATATTGCGCAGGTTGGCGAACAGCGCGATAGAGAACGTGCGCAATACTTCGTCGCCGGCCGGGTGGCCGAGCGAATCGTTGATCCGCTTGAACCAGTCGAGGTCGATCAGCGCGATCGACAGCGGCGTTCTGGCGCGCGCCGCGCGGGCGATCTCCTCGTCGAGCGCGCGCATGATGCAGCGGCGGTTGAGCGCGCCGGTAAGTTCGTCGAGTTCGGCGAGCTCTTCGATCCGCTTGCAGGCTTCCTTCAATTGCTGGCCGCGCTGATAGAGCGCTTGCCGCAGCCTGACAGAAAAGATGCCGATGAACATGCAACGCCCGAGCGCGGAGACGAATACCAGCATCGTCGCGGCGCGTTCCAGCGGCGTGCCATGCGGCAGCGCCGGCGGCCGGTCGGTGAAGAGAAACAGCGCGACAAGGCCGGCGGTCGCGATTATCCAGATCATCGCGTTCTGGCGCGGGTTCGCGCGCAGCGAGCAAAAACCGCAGACCACGAACAGCGTGACCAGGAACATCAGCCCGACATCCGGCACGCCGTAGGCGAACAGTTGCATCAGCAGCACGCTCGCGCTCGCCTGATGGATCGTGAGGTAATGATCCTTGAAGCGGTCGTTGAAGCCGGTTTCCGACAACGCAATAAATATCGTCGCCAAAGCGAGGCCGCAGGCCGCGTAGGCCGGCCCGATCATGACCGGTATGGTGCCGGCGCAGGCGTAAAGCATCAGGATCGCGGCATCGATGGCGTAGCTGACGCCGATCAGATCGATCATCTGCCGTCGACGCGCGGCGCGCCGCGCGCCGATCACGCGCTGTTCGGCCGCGACAGCACCTTCGCTGCCGTCCTCGGCGACAAGGCTTAAGTTTGAGGCTGGCGCGCCCATCGGGCCCCGCAATGCTGACACTGTACTCGAAAAACTACGGTAAAAGCCTTTAGGTTTGGTATCCGCTTCCAGGCGACCCAGCAGCCACCTCGCAACGCTTAGCTCATTGTTCTGAAAACGAATTTTTCTGAACTAAAGGCGCCGCCCGGCGACTTATGTCCGAACCGCCGGCAAATCGCGGGGAACGGCGTCGAATTATTCTTCCCAAGCTGGTTAGGAAATCTGACGCAGTCCGCCTTGCGGAGATCTGTGCGCTACCTCACAGAACGGTCTGCGGCGGTGAACTATATTGAAGATTTTATCTTTTCCCGTCGAACCTTCCGCCGTTTTCGACAGACAAATGTTGCAAGGCGGCCAGTGACGACCGCTCGGACGCGGGACGAGTCGCGTTCGTGCGAGCATCGGAAGATCGTCCAGCCGGTCTGCTACCACGGAGATCCGTGGAAGAAGTCGCAGGGATCGTGACACTCCCGAGAACCGTGTAACGACGAGCTCGTGCTGCGCGGGCGAGAGATCGGCCGATCTGCTGCGGGCAGCCGGCGTTGAGCGAGGCTGGCCATGACGGCAATGAGCAGGAAAATGCTGGAGCACGATCCGGGCGAGATCGAGGTTTTGCTGCCTTGGCATGCGGCCGGCACGCTGAACGCACAGGATGCTCGCCGCGTCGCCGCCACGCTCGCCGCCGATCCGCTGTTGGCGAAGCGGTACGACGCAATCAAGCAGGAAATGGCCGCGACCGTCGCCTTCAATGAGGATTTAGGCGCGCCCTCTGCGCGGGCGATGCACCGCCTGTTCGCGGCGATCGACGCCGAGCCGCTCGGCGGCGCGCGGCCCGTGACCGTGCGCCCCGGCCGGTTTACGCGTTTTTTCGCGAGCCTGTCGCCGCGCATGCTGGCTTGGTCGGCGTCATTCGGCGCCGCCTTGCTGCTGCTGCAGGCCGGGCTGATCGGCGCGATGCTGGCGCCTCCGCAGCCGGCGACTCTGCAGGCCGCGGCCTTTCAGGACGCCGCCTATCGGGAGGCGCCTGTCGCGCGCCCGGCCGAGCCGATCACCCGCAGTCTGGTGCCGCAGACGCCCGCGCGGCAAACGCTCGCGCCGAAAACAACCGCTTATGCCCTGATCCGCTTTGCGCCGGATGCGCGCGCCTCAGATATCGCAGCGTTGCTCGACAGCTACCGGGCTTCGGTCGTCGGCAGCAGCAGAGGCGGCGTGTTCCGGGTGCAATTCGGCGACGGGTCGATTTCGAAAATCGAAACCGATCGATTGATGGATCGGCTGCAGGCCGAGAAGATCGTCGGCATGGCGCTGCCCGCGCATTGAACCGCGAGACCAGAAATCTCCGCGATGGTTTGAACGTTTGCGGCGGTGGCGACACTAATAAATGGGGGAGCGGCCATCGCTCCCCACCATCGAGGCTATATTCGGCGCGAGCGCCCATCCACCCCAGCGTCAATATGGCTTGACCCGCCCCGGCTGTCCCCCCGGGGCGGGTCTCTCGTTTCCGCACCCGCGAAGCTTGAACCGCGCGCCTGCAGGCCCTATCGATTGCCAGCGCGAGGCCATTCGCGCTTTGCCGATAGCGAGGTTGCCCGCATGTGCGTTGCCATCCGGATCGCGTGTTTGCTGCTGCTGATCTCGACCGGCGCGCGGGCCGAGACCAAAGAAGAATGGATCGCGCTCGGCGCGCGCATCCATGGCGGTTTCGGGCCCTTCATTCCGGTTGGTATCAGGATCGGACTGGACGCGCTGCAGCGGCTTGGCGCTGAGCGCAACGGTGTGACGGTGACCTATTTCGATTCCGGGCTGCCGCCGTGCCCCTGCATCCTCGACGGCGTGATGATCGCGACCCAGGCGTCGCCGGGTCAGAAGACGCTTTCGATCTCGCCCGACAGGGCGCCGGAGCCGTCGATGGCGGCGATCGTGATCCGCGATCGCAAGACCAGCAGGGCGGTTCGCTACACGATTGCAAAGGAATGGCTGCCGAAGATCCTGGCCTGGCGCGGCCTCGACGCTCCGGGACGCTACGACGCCGGCATGAATGCCGAGGGCCTGTTCGAGGTCGAGCCGACGCCGTAGTTCTGCACGATCGCGCGGGTTTTCCCCGACAAACACCGGGGATCGGGACCCTCTCGACATGGTAAACTGTTTGTTAACACTATCCCGGATACCTTGAATCCGATTCGTGCCGTTGCGTCCGCGTCCGTTGTCCCTCCTGACGGACCCTTTTTCCATGGAATCGACCGACGCCGCGCGCGGCCGCCATTTGATCGAGCGCTGGTGCGTGCTGGCCGAAGAACGCCTGGATTATTTGACCGAATTGTTCGAAAGCGGCCGCTGGCGAATTTATTTCGGCGAGGCGGCTTTCCTCGACAATGTCCAGGAGGCCAAGCGCGCGGTCGAGACATGGCGCAAGCTCGCGACCGCGCAAGCCACCTCCGACAACAGGCCGATCGACCTGTCGTGGCTCGGCCGCCGCTCCACGCTCGCCCCGCGCCGCGTGTCGTTCCTGACCGAGGGCGTGCAGGCCCGGCCGGGCGGATTGCCCGCTCCGGCCGCCGTGCAGCCGTCCGCCCGGAAGCGCGCGGCCCCTAGCGTCATCGTCGCCCCTAGCCCGAGGCCTGCGGAGATCGCGGCCACGCCGCCATCCGAGATCGCGCCGCCGATTGCCGCAGCGCCCGCCGATGATGATTTCATCTGGCAAAGCGCGCTCGACGTCGCGCGCATGCGGGAGCGCTATCCGCTGCTGCGCAATGCGATTTAGAGCATGATCCGGAAAGGTGGAGACCGATTTTCCGAAAAGATCATGCTCAAACATCAGGATAGTATGGGATGACGAATCGAAGAGAGGTCATCACGCTGTATTATTCAACGGATCGCGTTGGTCGCGATCACGAGTTGCGCGTAGCGCGCCGCGCCCTCGCGCGTCAGGTCCGGCGTGATCGGCTTCGCATGATCGAGCCCGACCACTGCGCCGCGCTGGCTGCCCGTAATAACGTTGTTATTCACTAGCGCCGGGCCGGCGCCGGGCACGACCGAGACGCCGATGCCGACAAAGGCGTTGCGGATCACGTTGCCGGTAATGGCGACGTCGCGCAGGTACTTGCCCCATCCCGCGACGATGCCGAATGACGGCGCGTTCTCCACGACGTTGCCGGTCACCGTGGTGTCGGCCTCGACATAGATGCCGACGCCGCCGTCGTCGTCCGGCGCGGTGCCGATCGGCCGCTTCGGCAACAGGTTGCGGATGATATTGCCCTGCACGACGCTGAGCCGGCCGCCTTCGTTGAAATTGCACACCGACACCCCGGTCGCGGCGACATCGACCGTGTTGTTGGCGACGATCGCGCCCTCGAACGAAAATTCCGAATAAAGCGCGACCTCGCGCACATTGCTGATGCTGTTGCCGGTGATCTGAATATTCGACGCCGAATTGCCGCGCACGCCCGAGTAGTCGCAATTGCGGATCCGGTTGCCGCTGACGATCACATTGCCGGCGCGGAATGCATTGATGGCGTTGCCGTATTGTCCGGAGCCGCCGGGGCCGGCCTTGATGTCCTCGATGCGGTTGCCGGTCACCAGCGTGCCGTCATCGCCGATCGCGGTGCGCAGGATCTCGATGCCGTTGTCATTGGTGCCGACGATTGTGTTGTGCGAAACGATCAGGCCTTGCGCATCGAACGATACGATGGCGGTGACTGCGGTCTGGCTGAGGATGTTGCCGCTGATGTCACCGGCCGCATTCTCGAGCCAGATGCCGCTGCCGCCGCTTCCGGCGATCTCGCATTCGCTGATCCGGATGTCTTTGCCCTGCGCCAAGTGCACCAGCCCGCGCCGTGCGGGCAGCGCGATGTTGCCGCCTTCCAGCGTGAGCCCGGTAAGGCCGATGCCGTCGCCGCGCTGGCTCTCGAACAGCGACGCGCCGCCGGTGAACATGAGCCTGGTCGCGCCGCGCACGCCGATCAGTTGCGATCCGGCGGAGAGCCGCAGCATTCCGGTGCGGTAATGGCCGGGCGGCAACGCCAGCGGAAGCCGCGCGCGGGCGGCGTCATCGATCGCGCGCTGCAGCAGCAAGGTCTGGTCGTCGGGGCTGTTCGGCCTCACGCCGTACTGGGTGGCATCGCGTCCAAGCGTCGACGTCAGTGGCGCGGCGCGCAGCGGCGCGGATGGCAGCACCATGGTGCCGGCGCATGCCGCGGACGTGGAGAGCAAATGCCGGCGGCTGATCGTCATGGGCTGACCTGCGGGTACGCAAACGTAGCCAGACGTAGCCTATAATCGGCAAGGTTATTTGAAATGCGCGCGGTCCAAGCGATGCATAGTTGCTATCACGGTTAATTTATCACGTGACGCGCGATGACGGCAGACGCCTGGAATGACCGCTTAAGCTGATATGATCGCGTCAGACGAGAACTGAAATTCGCGCTGTTCGCTGGCATTGCGCTCGTTCTCTTCCGGGTTTTCATCCGGATCGGCATCACAGAAGCGCACTTCGTAGCCATTGTCCAACAGCCGCCGCGGCGTCGGCTGGTTGTCTTTTGCCTCGACGTCGATCACGAGCCCGCTTTCCTTCGCGTGCTTCCAGACGTTCGCCTCGGTCGGATAGGTCCTGCTGACTTTGGCATCGTCGCAGAATAGCGCGTAGGGCATGGCAACCTCCATTCGATACAATAACGCGACCTGGCTGATCGGGTTCTGTTGCGATCACGCCAGTGTGAGGCTTTCCCTGCGCTTCTGCCGCGCCGCCCTGATCAGTTCCAGCAGAACCGCTTCGCCGGCATCGATCAGTTGCTCGGCGGTGATTCCGGACGCCGCGCCGGCGCCGCGCGGCGGCGCCGGAACGTGGATGAAGGCCGAAACCCTGAGGCCATCGGCGCCGGTTGCCTCGATCGCGCGCCAGCTCAGGTAGTTGCAAAGATAGCGGCCGGCGTCGCGCGATAGGCGGGCATCGATACCGGTCGAGAGCGCGGCCCGCAGCAGCCGCGCGGAATGCGGCCCGAAGTGCCGTGCGTGCACGCCATGCGCGATCGATCCGTTGCGCCCCTTGCTGCGCGCGGCATCCGGCCATAGCGTCGACACCGCGTTGCGGGCGCGGCTCTCGATGCGCAGATGCCGCGTGCGTGCGGCAAGTCCGAACATCAAAAGCGCATCCGGTTGATGCGCCGCCAACAGCTCCGGCAATTGCCGATCGATGGCCTGATACGTCACCGGGAAGATGTGGCCGGTGAGATCGACATCCATGAGCGCCGGACGCCGCAGCCGCAGCAGCCGCGCGACCAGTTCCTGCGTCGGATTGTGGGGTGCGCCGGGGAATGGACCGAAACCGGTCAGGAGCACGCGCAGCCTCACCGCAACAGCTCGGCGATCTGATCGGCGCCGAGCGCCGGCGTGATACGGCCTTCGGCGACCGCGATCTCGGTCTGCCGCGCTTTCCCGCGCAACGCGGGATCGGCGCGCAGCCGCGCTGTCCAGCGATCCTCCAGCATGGTCCACATCCATTTGACCTGCTGCTCGCGGCGGCGGGCGGCAAAATCGCCCGCGGCGTTCATCGCGGTGCGGTGATCGACGATGGTCTGCCACAGTTCGCTGACGCCGGCGCCCGTCAGCCCGGAATAAGTCAGCACCGGCGGGTGCCAGCGATCCGAGCGCGGGCTGAGGATATGCAGCGCGCCGCGATATTCCGCCGCAGCGAGATTGGCGCGCGCGACATTGTCGCCATCGGCCTTGTTGATCGCAATCATGTCGGCGAGTTCGACCAGGCCTTTTTTGATGCCCTGCAGTTCATCGCCGGCGCCGGGCAGCATCAGCGCGACGAAAGTATCCGTCATGTCGCAGACCGCAGTCTCGCTTTGGCCGATGCCGACCGTCTCCACGAGGACCACGTCGAAGCCGGCGGCTTCGCATAGCAGCATCGCCTCGCGGGTTTTCGCTGCGACCCCGCCGAGCGTACCGGCGGCGGGCGAGGGCCGGATGAACGCGGCGGCCTCCGCCGACAGCCGCGCCATCCGCGTCTTGTCGCCGAGGATCGAGCCGCCGGTGCGCGCCGAAGACGGGTCCACGGCCAGCACGGCGACGCGGTGCCCCAGCGCGATCAGATGCATGCCGAGCGCGTCGATGGTGGTGGATTTGCCGACGCCGGGCGAGCCTGTGATGCCGACCCGGATCGCCTGTCCCGTGTTCGCCAGCAAGGCCTGAACCAAATCGCGCGCGGCGGCCTGATGATCGGCGCGGCGGCTTTCAACCAACGTGATCGCTTGCGCCAGCGCCGCGCGGGAGCCCGAGCGGAGCGATGCGGCGAGGGCGGGGATGTCGGGCGCGTTCTGCGGAGACGCGACCGGCTCAGGCCCATTCGACGGCGTCATTTGCCGCCTTTGCGGATACGCTGTTCGACGAACGATTTTAGCGGCGGAAGATCATTTTGCACGATCTTCCACACCCCATCGGCATCGGTCGAATGATATGCGTGACGCAGCAGGTTGGCGAAATTGTTCATCTCGCGCCAATTAATGTGCGGAGCGAGTTGTTTGACAGTATCCGGCAACTTCAGCGCTGCTTCACAGGCGACGGTTAGAAAACGTTCTGTTGCGCCACGCACCAATTCATTATCCACAAATTGATCGATATCCATGCCACTTGTAGCGCGCTCGATTCGTTCGATGGCGCTTAATATATCGACTAACCGATCCTCCGCCGTTGGTGGCATCAAAAGACCTCAATGAGATCGTCGGCCATGCGCTCCCTGATGCGTGGGGTCAACTCGGTGGGTGACATAACATGCGGCCAAATTCCTATCGTGTCTTCGATCAGGTGCATCACCTTGAACAGGTCAAAAAACGGCTTTCCGGCTTCGTGCGGAATCGTCTCGATCAGGATATCGAGATCGCTGTCCGGCCGCGCGTCGCCGCGCGCCCGCGAGCCGAACACGGCGAGGCGCGTGACGCCTTGAGCCCTGATAGCAGGCGCAAGCTCGCGCAGCTTCGCGAGGATAGCGTCCAGAGAGATGTCGACCGCGTTATCCATGGGTCATTACTATCACAGTCGCTGAGCGGCGTCAGCTACTCCGCCGCCTCGCTGTGGCCCAGCCGCGCGTTGAGCTTGTGGATCAATTCCTCTGCGGCGTCGGCGATCACCGTGCCGGGCGGGAAGATCGCTTCCGCGCCGGCCGCATAAAGCGCGGCGTAGTCCTGCGGCGGCACCACGCCGCCGATGATGATCATGATGTCCTCGCGGCCTTGTTTCTTCAGCGCCGCCTTCAATTCAGGCACCGCGGTGAGATGCGCCGCCGCCAGCGACGACACCCCGAGAATGTGCACGTCGTTCTCGACCGCCTGCCGCGCCGCCTCGTCGGCGGTGGCGAACAGCGGCCCGATATCGACGTCGAACCCGACATCGGCAAACGCCGAGGCGATCACCTTCTGGCCGCGGTCGTGGCCGTCCTGGCCGATCTTGGCGACCAGGATGCGCGGGCGGCGCCCTTCGGCGTCCTCGAAGGCATCGATCAGCTCGCTGACCCTGGCGACACGGTTCGACATCGTCGCAGCCTCCCGCTTGTAGACGCCGGTGATGGATTTGATCTCGGCGCGGTGGCGGCCGAACACCTTTTCCATCGCGTCGCTGATTTCGCCGACGGTGGCCTTGGCGCGCGCGGCATCGATCGCCAGCGCCAGCAGATTGCCCGATCCCTCGCTCGCGCTTCGCGTCAGCGCATGCAACGCGGCGTCGACCTCGGTCTGGCTGCGTTCGCCGCGCAAACGCTTCAGCTTGTCGATCTGCAGCCGCCGCACCGTGGAGTTTTCCACCCGGAGCACGTCGATCGCGGCCTCATCGACCGGCTTGTACTTGTTGACGCCGATCACCGCCTGCTTGCCGGCGTCGATCCGCGCCTGGGTCTTGGCGGAGGCTTCCTCGATCCGAAGTTTCGGCACGCCGGCCTCGATTGCCTTGGCCATGCCGCCGAACGCCTCGACTTCCTGGATATGGCCCCACGCCTTCGCGGCGAGATCATGCGTCAGCCGCTCGACGTAATAGGAGCCGCCCCACGGATCGATGATCCGGTTGGTGCCGCTCTCTTGCTGCAGGAAGAGCTGCGTGTTGCGGGCGATCCGCGCGGAGAAGTCGGTCGGCAGCGCCAGCGCCTCGTCCAGCGCGTTGGTATGCAGCGACTGCGTATGCCCCTGCGTCGCCGCCATCGCCTCGATGGTGGTGCGCATCACGTTGTTGTAGACGTCCTGCGCGGTCAGTGACCAGCCGGAGGTCTGGCAATGCGTGCGCAGCGACAGCGATTTCGCATTCTTCGGATCGAACTGCGTCAGCAGCTTCGCCCACAAGAGCCGCGCCGCGCGCATCTTGGCGACTTCCATGAAGAAGTTCATGCCGATCGCCCAGAAGAACGACAGCCGCGGCGCGAAGCGGTCGACGTCGAGCCCTGCGGCGAGACCGGCACGCAGATATTCGACGCCGTCGGCGAGCGTGTAGGCGAGTTCGAGGTCCTGCGTCGCACCGGCTTCCTGCATGTGATAGCCGGAGATGCTGATGGAGTTGTACTTCGGCATCCTCGTCGAGGTGTAGGAGAAGATGTCGGAGATGATGCGCATCGATGGCGTCGGCGGATAGATGTAGGTGTTGCGGACCATGAACTCCTTGAGAATGTCGTTCTGAATGGTGCCCGACAGTTTTTCCGGCGGCACACCCTGTTCCTCGGCGGCGGCGACGAACAGAGCGAGGATCGGAAGCACCGCGCCGTTCATCGTCATCGACACGCTCATCCGGTCGAGCGGGATGCCGGCGAACAGCGTGCGCATGTCGTAGATCGAATCGATCGCGACGCCGGCCATGCCGACATCGCCGGACACGCGGGGATGGTCGCTGTCATAGCCGCGATGTGTGGCGAGATCGAACGCCACCGAAAGGCCCTTCTGCCCGGCGGCCAGGTTGCGGCGGTAGAACGCGTTGGAATCCTCCGCGGTGGAGAAGCCGGCATATTGCCGGATGGTCCAGGGCTGGTTGACATACATGGTGGGGTAGGGGCCGCGCAGGAACGGCGCGATGCCGGGCCAGGTATCGAGGAAGTCGATGCCGTGAAGGTCGGCCTCGCTGTAGCCGTGCTTCACCGGAATGCCCTCGGGGGTCAGCCACGGTTTCGTGGTCGATGATGCCTGCGATGATGCGGCTGGATTTTGAAATACGATTGATGCGAAGCCGGGAATCCTGCTCATGTCGTCACCAGTTTGGCATAAGCGTCTTGCAACGTCTGAAGCGCATCGCCGCCGGCGATGATAAAAGTCTCGACGCCCGCATTGCGCAGGGAGGCTTCCATCTCGCCGGGGCGGCCGGCGAGATAGATGTGCCGCCCGCCAGCGGCCTTCAGCGCTTGCGCCGCGGCGACGGCGTGGCCGGCATAGACTTTGTCCGACGAACACAGGCAAACCAGCGCGGCGCCGGAGATTTTGAAGGCGTCGGCGAGGGTGACGAAGTCGTGCTTCACCTCTCCCATAGGGGGAGGTCGGTCCTGAGCCGAAGGAAAGGGACCGGGCGAGGGGATTTCATCTTGCGCGGATGAAAAAAGAGCAGGCAGATATTCAATCGCCTCGATGCCGCCGGTCTCGAAAAAGCTTTTCGCAAAAGTCGCCCGCGCGGTGTAATCGGCTGCGGTGCCGAGATTGGCGAGCAACACCTTCGGCCGAGCGCCCGTCTCGGCGAGCATCGCGTCGGATTTGTCGCGCAGCGCCTCGAAGGGAGTGGCGAGCCGCATCGGCGACAACGGCTCGAACTGGATCGTGGGGTCGGTCGAAAGCTCCGGCATTGCCGGCTCGTCGCTCAGCACGACGGCGGCGGCCTCGTGCAGATTGGGGAATTCGCTGGCGCCGGTTAGCACCTCTCGGCGTTTCGCGATCGCCGTCTGCCGCGCCGCGCGGGTCTGCGCAACCTGCGGCTGGATCAGATTGGCGCAGAGCGCGGCGAACACGCCGCCGGCTCTGTCGATGTCCTGAAACCGCGACCACGCGGCGTCGCATAATTCGCGCGTCAGCGCCTCGATGCCGCCGGCGCCTGCCGCGGGATCGGACACCTTGGCGAGATTGGATTCCTCCAGCAGAATCAGTTGGGTGTTGCGGGCCACGCGCCGCGCGAACGCGTCAGGCAGTCCGAGCGCCAGCGTATGCGGCAGCACGCTGACGGCGCTGGCGCCGCCGAGACCAGCGGAGAAGATCGCGACCGTCGCGCGCAGCATATTCACGTAAGGATCGCGCTGCGTCAGCATCCGCCACGCCGTTTCCGCAGCGATGAACAGCGGCTTCGGCGCGAGCCCGCAACTCTCCTCGACGCGCGCCCACAACAGCCGCAGCGCGCGGAATTTCGCGAGCGTCAGGAATTGATCGGCGTCGGCGCTCAGCCGCGCATAGATCATGCCGCGCGCGGTCTCGAGCGGCACGCCGGCATTCTCCAGCGCCCGCAGATACGCCACGGCTGTGGCCAGCACGAAGGCCAGTTCCTGCGCTTCCGAGCCGCCGGCGTCGTGGATCACGCAGCCGTCGGCGACCGCGAACGGCCCGGCAAAACCCGTGGCGGTAAGGCCCTTGATCGCGTCGGCGGTCGCCGATGCGATCTGCTGAGCGTCATGCGCGCTCGATCCGCGCACCGCCGCATCGCCGATCGGATCGAGCCCGAAGCGGATATCGCAAGCCGCGGCCTTGAGCCCGCGCCGCTTGATCAGTTCGGCGAGGTGGATCGGCGCCATCCGCGACGGCGTGCCGACATGCAACTCGATCGCGATGCCGGCGTCGATGAACACGCCGTCGAGCGCGCGTTCGATCGCCTCCGCGGTCGGCGGCAATCCGAAGCCGCGCGCGCCGCGGGCGCCGGCGAAGATCAGTGCGAGGCCGGTGGCGCCGTTTTCCAGATCGTGCAGCGCCTGCGCGTTGGCGGCCGATGGATCGGGATGCTCGATCCGCTGCACGATCTGCCAGGGCGCGGCGGCGGCGCGGCCGACAATCGGCGCAGCATCCTGCGCGCGGCGATAAATCGGCGCGATCGGCAGGCCGTCATAGGTCTTGCCGACCAGCTTTTCGAACGGCGCGCCTTTCAGCACGCCGTCGACCAGCTTGCGCCAATCGGCCTCGTCGGCGGGCGCGAAGTCCGCCGCGAACGAAAGCTGTTTGGTCGCAGATGGCATCTTCGCAGTTGCTCCCGGAGCGGGCGCTCGCCGCCGCTCCGACGCCTGAAAATGCCACGCGGTGGACGTCAAGCCAAACGTTGTTTCGCCATGCCGCAGTGCGGTTTACCTTAATTCAGCTCCGGCAGGCGCTCGATACCGGCGCTCGACAGCGCCGCCAGCGCCTCGGCCACGCTCCGGCCCGCGATCAGCCGGCGCGGGGCGATCTCCGCCAGCGGCACCAGCACGAAGGCGCGCTCGAACAGCCGCGGATGCGGCAGCTTCAGTTCCGGCTTGTCGATGGCGATGTCGTCATAGGCCAGCAGGTCGAGGTCGAGGCTGCGCGGACCCCAGCGGGCTTCGCGCGCGCGGTCGCGGCCGAATTTCTGTTCGATTTTGTGCAGCGTGAACAGCAGCGCGTGCGGATCGAGGCCGGTCTCGATCTCGATGCACGCATTGATGAACGGCGGCTGCTGTTCGTCGCCCCAGGGCGGCGTGAGGTAGTCCGCCGAGCGCGCCAGCAACGCGGCCTGCGTCATGCCGCAGATGTTCGCGATCGCCTTGCGAAAGGTGCCGCGGACGTCGCCGACATTGCCGCCGAGCGCGATCAGCGCGTCAGCCATCGGACGACCGGCCACGGGTGATGATCACGCCGACATCGTCGAAGATCGCCGCGATCGGCGCGTGCGGCTTGTGCACCGTGACCTTCACCGCCGCGACGCGCCGAAACGCGGCGAGGATGGCGTCGGCGACCGCTCCCGCCGCGCGCTCCAGCAATCGGTAATTGGCGTTCTTGAACGCGGAGGTCGCGCTCGCCACCACGCTGGCGTAGGACACGGTGTCGGCGAGGCGGTCGGTGCGCGAGGATTCCGAGAGGTCGGCGAAAAGTTCGAGATCGATAACGAAACGTTGGCCGACCTCGGTCTCGTGCTCCATCACGCCGTGCCGCGCGTGGATGACGAGCCCGCGGATGAAGATCGTGTCGTTCATTGCTGCTCCTCGATCGCGTGCGCGACGCGCAGCGCTTGCACGGTCTGCGCGACATCATGGGCGCGAATGATCCGCGCCCCGTTTCGGGCGGCGATCAGATGCGCGGCGATCGAGCCGCCGAGGCGCTGCGAGGGTTCGGCCGGCGATACGCTGTCGATGAAGCGCTTGCGCGACGCGCCGACCAGCAACGGATGGCCGAACGCGCGCAATTCATGAAGCCGCGCCAGCGCGATCATGCTCTGTCGAGGCGTTTTGCCGAAACCGACGCCGGGATCGAGCACGATATTGTGGGCGGCGATGCCGGCCTTGGCCGCGATCCCGAGCGAGCGCGCGAAAAATCGCACCATGTCGTCGACGATGTCGCAATTCGGATCGGCCGCGTCGCGGTTGTGCATGATCACGACCGGAACGCCGCGCGCGGCGACGACCGGCGCCATTTCCGGATCGCGTTGCAGGCCCCAGACATCGTTGGCGATCGCAGCGCCCTGCGCCAGCGCCCAATCGACGACGGATGCCTTCATGCTGTCGATCGACACCGGCGCGCCGAGCGCAACGATGTCGGTCAGAACCGGCCGCAGCCGCCGCATTTCGTCGTCCGCGGAAACCGCGCTGGCCTCGCCGTAGGGTCGGGTGGATTCCGCGCCGATGTCGATGATGTCGGCGCCCTCGGCGATCAGCCGGGCGGCGTGCTGCCGCGCGCTGTCGGGCGCAAGGTACCTGCCGCCGTCCGAGAACGAGTCCGGCGTCACGTTGAGGACGCCCATCACGCCGGGACGGGCGTGATCGAGCGCGGCGTGCAGCGGCGACGAGTCTGCGGGTGCCGTTCGAGCCGGCCTGGAGGTGGTCGCGACCATGGCGTCGCTTTGCGCGGTCGGCGCCGCGGTGTCAAGCGCGCCCGAAAGCCTCAAACACCGGCTAATAGGTGATCTTGAGCGGCAGCTTGCGGGCCTGCTCGATCAGTTGGGCGATGGATTTTTCCGACGGCAGCACGCGTACCAGCCGGCACTCGTTATTGGCTTCCTTCATGATCTGCGCGAGCCGCTTCGGGTTGCGCAGCGTGAACTCGCGCAGCGTGGTGACGCCGGCGGCGCGCAGCAATTGCGCCTTCCCCTTGCTGATGCCGGGCACCCGCATGCAGTCGGCGACGTTGGCCCATTGCAGCATCTGCTGTTCGCTGACGCCGATTCTGGCCGCGAGCTGCTTGCGGCCCTTCTGCGTGCGTGCCGCTTCCAACAACGCCTCGGTCGTTCGAATACCGGCGG
Organism: uncultured Rhodopseudomonas sp.; assembly: GCA_964249215.1. Classification (GTDB taxonomy): domain Bacteria; phylum Pseudomonadota; class Alphaproteobacteria; order Rhizobiales; family Xanthobacteraceae; genus CAXUBE01. The sequence goes on from CAXUBE010000017.1 coordinate 15,829, forward strand.
ATTTCAGTTTCAAGGTAGCGAGGGCGGTGATGCCATCGAGCTTGGAAATTGAATATGTCATGACGCCCGCAGACGAAGGTTCAAGAAAAATAGCGAAAACGCGACGCGGTGACGAGCGCGAGGCCGGATGCGATGCGGAGCGGGCGGGGGAGACCGTTGTGAGGGCAACGGTCGCGCGCAGCGACGCCGTTTTCGCCCTCAGCGTGTTCTTTTCGACCGACCGGTCCGGTCGTTCGCGCGATCAACTCATTCATAACGCCCCCGCCGATACCGGTAATTTTACCGGATCGTTATTGTGTTTTTATCCTGATCTTCCGCGTCGCGAAACACAAGGCGCGCCGCGTTCAGCGATCGGATTCGGCGCCGATCGCGCCGCGAGTGTTGCATCCTTGCAAGAGACGACGCATCGATTCCCCTATGCCGAGCTTGCTCGCCGCGCATGATCGTCAATTTCACCGCGATGATCGTTGAACAGTGACGACCGATGTGCAGGATACGTGCACGTGCCCGGAAAGTTTCGGGAAGACGGGCCCGGAGATCGACGATGGCGGCGACTGGCAACACGATCGGCGATACCGCCGACAAAATCTTCATAGGCAAGGGCAATGAGCCGTCCTGGCTCACGCTCGCGCTCGCCAATCGGCACGGTCTCGTCACCGGCGCGACGGGCACCGGCAAGACGGTGTCGCTGCAGGTGATGGCGGAAGGTTTTGCGCGCGCCGGCGTGCCGGTGTTCGCCGCCGACATCAAAGGCGATCTCTCCGGCATCTCCGAAGTCGGCGAGGCGAAGGATTTCATTCTCAAGCGCGCGGCCGAGATGGGGCTGAAATTCCAGCCCGATCAGTTCAGCACGGTGTTCTGGGACGTGTTCGGCGAGCAAGGCCATCCGGTACGCGCCACCGTCACGGAGATGGGGCCGCTGCTGCTGTCGCGGATGCTCGACCTCAACGACGTGCAGGAGGGCGTGCTCAACGTCGCCTTCCGCGTCGCGGACCAGAACGGGCTGGCGCTGCTCGACATGAAGGATCTGCGGGCGCTGCTCGATGCGATCGTGCCCTCGACCGCCAAGAAGGACGAGATCGATCCGTTCGCGGACGTGCGCAAGTCGGCGCAGGCCTTCGGCAACGTCACCAGGGCGACCGTCGGCACCATCCAGCGTCAACTGCTGGTGCTGGAAAATCAGGGCGCCGACAAATTTTTCGGCGAGCCGGCGATGGCGCTGAAGGATCTGATCAGGACCGACAGCGACGGCCGCGGCACGATCAACATCTTCGTCGCGGACAAGCTGATGCAGGCGCCGCGGCTCTACGCGACCTTCCTGCTGTGGATGCTGTCGGAGCTGTTCGAGGAATTGCCGGAGGTCGGCGACCTGCCGAAGCCGAAGCTGGTATTCTTTTTCGACGAGGCGCATCTGTTGTTCAACGACGCGCCGAAGGCGCTGCTCGACAAGATCGAGCAGGTGGTGCGGCTGATCCGCTCCAAGGGCGTCGGGGTCTATCTCGTGACGCAGAATCCCATCGACGTGCCGGACCGGGTGCTGGCGCAACTCGGCAATCGCATCCAGCATGCGCTGCGCGCGTTCACGCCGCGCGATCAGAAATCGGTCGCCGCCGCCGCGCAGACGTTTCGGCCGAATCCGAAACTTGATACGACGAAGGTCATCACCGAACTCGGCAAGGGCGAGGCGCTGGTGTCGTTTCTCGAAGGCAACGGCACGCCGGCGATGGTCGAGCGCGTGATGGTGCGGCCACCGACCGCGCGGATCGGGCCGATCACGCCGGACGAGCGCAAGGCGATCATGGATGCGAGCCCGGTGAAGGGAAAATACGACACCGCGATCGATGCCGAATCCGCCTACGAGATCCTGCAGAAGCGCATTGCCGGCACCGCGGCGCCGCTAGGCGATGCCGACGGGGGTAGCGGCGGCGGCGTGCTCGGCCAGATCGGCTCGATCGTCGGGACCATCTTCGGCACCGGCGTATCGCGCGGCAAAATGTCGACCGGGCAGGTCATTGCGCGCAATGTCACGCGTTCCGTGACCAACAAGGTGGTCGGCGGCGTGGTCGCCGATCTCGGCAAATCGATGGGCGGCGCGCTTGGCGGATCGGTCGGCCGTGCGATCGTGCGCGGCGCGCTCGGCAGCCTGCTGCGACGCTGACGAACATCGCAGAGGGATAGGCATGTCGAAGACATCGCAGTTGCAGTCGGTGCTCGACCGCGTCGACGCCGATTTCGATCAGGCGCTGGAGCGGCTGTTCGCGCTGTTGCGGATCAAGTCGATTTCGGCGGATCCCGCCTTTGCCGCCGATTGCAAGGCCGCGGCCGACCATCTTGCGGCGGATATCGCGACCATGGGTTTTGCCGTCGATGTCAAGCCGACCGCCGGCCATCCGGCCGTGCTCGCGACGCGCGGCGGCAGCACGGACGGCAGGCCGCGCGTGCTGTTCTACGGCCATTACGACGTGCAGCCGGTCGATCCGCTCGATCTGTGGACCCGCCCGCCGTTCGAGCCCGTCGTCGCGACCCATGCCGACGGCCGCAAGATCATCGTGGCGCGCGGCGCGCAGGACGACAAGGGCCAGCTCTCGACCTTCGTCGAGGCCTGCCGGGCGTGGATCGCGGCGACCGGCGCGCTGCCGCTCGATCTGACCATCGTCATCGAAGGCGAGGAGGAAATCGGCTCCAAGAATTTCGTGCCGTTTTTGCAAGCCAACAAGTCGGCGCTCGCCGCCGACTTCGCGCTGGTCTGCGATACCGGCATGTGGGATGCGACCACGCCGGCGATTACCACCTCGCTGCGCGGCCTCGTATACGAAGAGGTGAAGATCAATGCCGCCAACCGCGATTTGCATTCCGGCATCTATGGCGGCGGCGCGCAGAACCCGATCCGGGTGCTGACCCGCATTCTCGGCGGCCTGCACGACGACCACGGCCGCATCACGATTCCGGGCTTCTACGACGGCGTAAAGGACCTGCCGCCTGATATCCTCATGCAGTGGAAAAAGCTCAACCTCACCGCCGACGGTTTTCTCAAGCCGATCGGGCTGTCGATCCCGGCCGGCGAGGACGGTCGCCTGCTGATCGAGCAGATTTCGTCGCGCCCGACCTGCGACATAAACGGCATCGTCGGCGGTTACACCGGCGAAGGCTCGAAGACGGTGATACCCGCTCATGCGTCGGCCAAGGTTTCGTTCCGCATCGTCGAGGGCCAGGACCCGGGCAGGATTCGCGAAGCGTTCCGCGCCTATGTCACCGCGCGGCTGCCGGCGGATTGCAGCGCCGAATTCCTTGACCACTCCAACGCGCCGGCGATCGCGCTCGACTGGACGATGAAGCCGCTGGCGGCGGCCAGGCGCGCGCTGACCGACGAGTGGGGCAGGGACGCGTTGCTGATCGGCTCCGGCGCGTCGATTCCGATCGTGGCCGATTTCAAGCGCACGCTCGGGCTCGACAGCGTGCTGATCGGCTTTGGCCTCGACGACGACAATATCCATTCGCCGAACGAGAAGTACGACCTGCAGAGTTTCCACAAGGGCATCAGGTCGTGGGCGCGTATCATCGCCGCGCTGGCGCAGGCAGAACGATGAGGACAATAAAAAACGCCGCCCGGGATTGGGCGGCGTTTTGAACTCAGTGCAGAGGTCGTGTCGGCGCACGCTATACCGAATTTTTCCTGGATGGAATCGCGAAATCCTTCTTCACCTCCCCCGTAAGGAAGAGGTGATCGGCGAAGCTAGCGAAGACGATGGGTGCGGGGGATCGATCAACGTTAGTCAAAATGCCCTCACCCCAACCCTGTCCCCACGGAAGAGCGTGCACGCATCATTTGTCGAAATGCTGCTATCAGAAGCCGATACGCTCCAGGCCAACCTGGTGCGTTCGACCATCAGCTTTTGTAGCTCGGGTCGAGCCGGTCGAGCTTGCGCAACAGCGGCGGCCAGACCAGCGTGGTCGCACGCAGTTCGGCACGGTCCGGATTGCCGACGACCTTGGTGTTCTTGTCGATCACCGCCTGCTCGACCGGATAGGCGGCCGGTCCCAGCATGCGGGTGCGGACCTGCATCGTGCAGGCGCGCTCGAGATGGAACATGCGCTCGAAGGCTGAGGCGACCGAGCGGCCGACCGTCAGCGTGCCGTGATTGCGCAGCAGCATGTGGTTCTTGGTGCCGAGGTCGCGCTGCAGCCGCGGGCGTTCGTCATGGTCGAGCGCGATGCCTTCATAATCGTGGTAGGCGAGGTCGTGGGTGACGAGCTGCGCGGTCTGGTTCAGCGGCAGCAGCCCTTCCATGCAGCTCGAAACCGCGGTGCCGTCCGGCGTATGCAGATGCAGCACGCAGCCGGCGTCCTCGCGGACCTCGTGGATCGCGGAGTGGATGGTGAAGCCCGCGGGGTTGATGCTGTAGTCGCTCTTGGTGAGCTGATTGCCGTCGAGGTCGACCTTGACCAGGCTGGAGGCGGTGATTTCGTCGAACATCAGCCCGTAGGGATTGATCAGAAAGTGATGCTCGGGGCCGGGCACGCGCGCCGAGATGTGGGTGTCGACCAGATCGTCCCAGCCGTAATGCGCAACAAGCCGATAGGCCGCGGCGAGGTTGACCCGCTGTTGCCACTCGGCGTCGGTCATGTCCGACGGGACGTGCTTGAGCCGCGCTTCCGCTGGCGACATGGCGATTCCTCCAATATGGTTGAAAATCCTCGCGCGATGCTAGTCCCGGCGGCCGCCGGCAGCAAGCCGCAACCGCGCCCGATCGATCACACCGGCCGACGCTGCGCTACGGCGCGGGAATTGCCAGCAGGCTGGAGATGCTCTTGCCACGGATGTCATAGACCTTGGCGAACACCACGTCGTCGCGCTTGATCTCGGCGATCACCGGAGCCGTCAGTCCCTTGCAGTAGAATTCGCCGAGCGTCATCGCGAAATCGGCGGCGTGGCTGTCCCAGCCGATGGTGAAGTCGGGGCCGAGCGCGACTTGCGCGGGGCGCTGCGGACCGCATACCGCGACCTTCCATTTGCGGCCGCGCGGCGGCACTTCCTGGCGCTCGACGATCTCTTCGCGCAGCGCGTCGGACGCCTGCTTCAGCGCGAGGCCCCAGTAATCCAGCATGTACAGCGAATCGGCGCTGCGCACCGTGCCGGCGATGTAGTTGAAGTGGGTGTATTGATAAGGATGCAGCCGGATCATTTCCGCCAGCGGCAACATCAAGCCGAACGAAAATACCGCAACCGCAGCCACCTGCGAGCCGCGGTGACGCGCGCCGATCCAGTCCAGCAACCGGACAAAGGCGACGCCGGCCAGCACCGTCATCGGCGGAATCACGAAGATGAAATGCCGGATGCCGTTGTAGAGCGCCGGCCGCTTCACCATCGCGATGATCAGCGGCAGCGTCGCCGCAAGCGTCAGCATCAGCAGGATGGTCTTGCGCCGCGCCGGCATCGCATTGCGCGACAGCGACGCGATGGTGCCGACCACCCCCGCGATCGCAAGCCCGAGCAGCACTTCCGGAAGCTGCAGCGCGAACAGCGTCGGCAGATACGACCACGGCATGTCGGGCACCGATACCAGCGCGCCGTCGAACATTTCCTTCCAGGGCTTTTCGAAGAAGTGCGAGAAGTAGGTCAGCGCGCGCAGCGGGTTGGCGGGCTCCATGATCGCCCACGGCCAGATCAGCCCCATCACCAGATAGCCGAGGATCAGGCCCGGGATCAGCACATACAGCACGTGCAGGAATCGATGCAGCGCCTCGCGCGCGCCATTGCTGCGCACGTCCTCGCCGATCAGCGGAAGAAATCCGATCACCGCATAGACCAGCGCGAGACCGCCGAGGATGCGCGAGCCGACCGACAATCCGGCGCCGAGGCCGACGATCATGATCGTCTGCGGCGAGGGCGCGGGATATTCCTCCGCGAGCCGCACCAGTCCCAGCATCAGCACCACCATCGCCACGGCGAAAGGAGCGTCCTTCGGGTTCATGAACATGTGGCCGTAGAAGGTCGGACACAGCGCCAGCAGCAGCAACGTCACGAGCCCTGCCGGCGGTCCGCCGACGCGGCGGCCGAGCCGCCACGTCACGGCGAGCCCGGTCACGCCGACGATCGCGCCCAAAAGCCGGCGGGTCTCGAACAGTTCGAGCGGAATGACCTTGTGCAGCAGCGCGGCCGCCATGTCGAAGCCGCCGCCATACATATAGAGGTTGGCGAAGGACAGCGCCGAGGTGTCCTTCATGCCGGAGCCGTACATCCGCAGCAGCAGATCGGCATATTCGGCGTGGGTGTAGTCGTCCCAGCCCAGACCGTAGTCGCGGAAGGTGAGCCCGGCGATCAGGCCGACAATTGCCAATACGGCCATCGCCAGATCGTCGCAGGTTCGTTCCATCGAACGGCCCACGGGCACATCGATGGAAGACGTCGTGATGGCTGACATATCGTTGACTAACCCAGCGTCCCGCGGCCTTGCCGCATTCGGGCTCTCATCCCCGCTCCGCTATAGCGCAGTTGCCGCGGCAAGTAATTGGAAATTGCAAGGAATTCCCGATTGGCCGATGCTGCAGTCGCGAAAGCAGGAACGAAGCGAAGCCCGGTGCAACATCTCATAACGCCCTGAACGGCGGCTGAACGAACCTGTTCGCAAGCCACGGCAGCAATTGCCGATCCGCACATGATGACGCTAACGTGGCGGAGGCCGTTGCGCGGCGGGTGCGGCGGAGGAGTTCGGAATGCTGCTGCTATTGATAGCTGGGATCGCGTTTGCGGCCGTGGGGCTGCTGGCCGTGTTGTTCGGCATCCAGGTCAAGGAATTCAGCATCGGCAGCACGCTGATTCAATCCGGCACGATCGCCGCCGGAACCGGCGCGATCCTGCTCGGGCTTGGTGCTGCGGTGCGGGAAATAAAAGCTGCGCTGATCAAGGCAGGCATCAGCGAGCCGGCGCGGCTGCCGCCGAAGCTGCGTCTGCCCCCGCAGGGTCCGGCAACCGGCGATGCGTCGCCAGCGGGCGAGCGGCCGCCGCACGATGCTGCGGAGGAGGTCGAGTCGCCCGCCTTGTCCGGCGAGCAGCCGCCTGCGCCCTGGC